>WQXQ01000005.1 GCA_009784775.1 Treponema sp. | reverse complement strand
GTTTTTGGAATTAAGGCTTTTAATCCGCTTTTTGGTTCGTTTTTTTCCCATGCCTATGGTATTCTTGCGTTTGGTATCCCTATATATCTTGGCTATGCCGCTTTTATTCTTGCCGATCCCCGCTGGCGGCCTGAACGGTTCTTTCTGCTGTGCGCAACGCCGTTTCCGTTTTTAACCCTTGCAGTGGGCTTTATCTGTATTCGTGATTTTGATGTTCTTTCCGAAGGTTTCCCTCTTCTGGAATTTACCGGAAAAACCGGTTTTGGTTTGATAGCAGTTGTGTTGGCTCTTCTTGAAGTGGCAGCGATACAGGCAATAAAAAATGCCCTGTTCCCGAAAGTGAATGAAAGCGAGCAAAAAGACGGAATCCGCGGGAACCGCGGAAACCGGCGGAGCACTTCACAGCCGTTGCTGCCGCCGCCACAGTATGGCGCTCTGGAACCAGATGCCCCTGACCGCAATGCCGACAGCTTCCCGGCAGCGGCGGCAGAGCCAGTGACGGAACCGGCGGTCGAACCGGCGGCTGAGCCGTTTGTCATTCATTTGCCGGCAATGAGGCCCCTCAATAGTCCCCTTGCCCTTGAGTATTTGGGGGCAAATGCGGAACGCCCGCACGAAAAAGAAAAAGAACGTGATAGCGTTGAACGCGCTCTGGAAGAAGCGGAAGTCATAGCAGCCCTGCATAGTGAACAGGTCCGCAAAAAGACTTCTGGTGCGCATTCGACGCGTTCCAGCAAGAAAAAATATCATGTTCCGGTTGCCATTTTGAATGAATATCCCGATGGCGAATATTGGGTTATTGATCAGGCAACCCGCGATGCGGCAATAACCCTCAAGAGAACGCTTGAAGAATTTAAAATTCAGGCTGAGGTTACCGGAATCCGCAAGGGCCCGGTTATAACCATGTTTGAGATTCTGCCTGCACCGGGTGTCAAGTTATCCAAAATAACGAATCTGCAGGACAATATTGCGCTGCGCCTTGCCGCCTCGTCGGTGCGTATAGTGGCTCCCATTCCGGGGAAACACGCCGTGGGCATAGAAGTTCCCAACGCCAAACGGAACATTGTTTCTTTCAGAGAAATTATTGAAAGCGAATTGCAGCGTGAAGGTAAACGTCTGGAGATTCCGGTGGTTTTGGGGAAAAATATTTCAGGCGAAGCGCAAACCCTCGACTTGACTCAAACACCGCATCTGTTAATTGCCGGTGCTACCGGATCGGGAAAATCGGTTTGTGTGAATGCGATGATTCTTTCGATGTTGTATCGGTTGTCTCCTGCGGAATGCCGTTTGATCCTCATCGATCCCAAAATTGTGGAACTGAAACTGTACAATGATATTCCCCATTTGTTAACGCCGGTTATTACCGAGCCCAAGCGGGCGTTTCAGGCTTTGCAGTACTGTATCTGCGAAATGGAGCGGCGTTATGCCTGTCTTGACAAAATGGGTGTGCGGGATATTCACAATTACAACAAACGCATTAAAGAACGCAACATTGCCCAGGAAAATATGCCCTACATTGTTATCATCATTGATGAATTTGCCGACCTTATGGCGACAACCGGCAAGGAACTGGAGTCCACTGTTGCCCGCCTTGCCGCCATGAGCCGCGCCGTTGGTATTCATCTGGTACTGGCAACCCAGCGTCCTTCGATTGATGTTATCACCGGCCTTATCAAAGCCAATATACCCAGCCGCATTGCCTTTATGGTTGCCGGCAGGATGAACAGTCAAATAATCATAGACTCTCCCGGCGCGGAAAAACTGCTTGGTAAGGGGGATATGCTCTACCTTGGCAAAGTAGAACCTTTTCCCATCCGTATGCAGGGGGCCTTTGTCTCAGAAGAAGATGTTGAGGCGGTAGTTGAACACGTCAAAACACTCGGCGAACCTGATTATATTGACGATGAGATTTTTTACGATGATGAGGAAGAAGACCTTGGCCCTTCGCTTTTTTCCGACGGCGATGATCCGTTATACGATAAAGCTCTGGAGATAGTGTTACAGCAGGGAAAAGCCAGCGCCAGCTATATTCAGCGTCGCCTGAAAATCGGCTACAACCGCGCCGCCCGCCTTGTCGAAGAAATGGAACAGAAAGGCGTGGTGGGTCCCGCCCAGGGATCAAAACCACGGGAAGTTTTACGCGGCATATAGGTTCAAAACTGTATTAACGCTGTTCCCATGCGCCGGATGTTGGCAAGCCAGTCCGGGGCCAGAGGATCCAGGCTGATAAGCTGCGCGCCAACGGCATCGGCAACGGCTTGGGCGGCGCTGGCGGGGAACTGGGCCTGTACAAAAATTGCCGCAGGCTGTTCCTGCAGGGCCAGGGTTATCAGGCGGTTCAGGTCGCGGGGACCGGGTGATTTGCCGCCGGTTTCCACAGCTTGCTGGCTAATGCCAAATTCATCCAGAAAATAGCCAAAGCTGGGGTGGTACACAAACACATTGCTGCCTCTGAGCGGGGCAAGTTCAATGCGCAGGGCGGCAAATGCATCATCAATATCCTGCGTCAGCAGTTGAAACCGTTCCTCGTACTGTTCCGCTCCGTCAGGATTAATCGCGGAAAGCGTATCCCGAATATGCGCGGCAAGTATTTTTGCCGGTTCTGATCCCAGCCAGGTGTGACGATCAATTGCTAACCCATGATGTTCGTGTGTATCATCATCGCATATATGTTCGTCCAGCGTTCTAAACGTTACGCCGGCAGTGCCGTCAATAATGGGCAGGGCAGGAAAGATCCGTTCGATTTTGGAGCGAAGGCTTATTTCAAATTCAGCGCCGGAAAGAATCCATGCGCCGGCCTGCGAGAGGCTGCGTATCTGTTTGGGCGTAGGTTCATAGTTATGGGGATTCTGTCCCGGCCCTGCCAGCACCAGTGTTTGTATCTCATCTCCGCCGATGCGGGACACAAACCATTCCTGCGGCACAATACTCACCGCAATCAAAGTCCCCTCTTGCTGCACCTGCCGCGCACAGGATGGCATTGTTAAAAGAAAGAATACAATAATTAACCACGAACCCATACTCCCACATTTTCCTTTTGTTCGTGTTGGTTCGTGTTGGTTCGTGGTAAAAATTCTTAAGGTGTTTTTACTCATTGTTCTTTTTTCTTCTTCCTCTTCTTTCCCAAAAAGGCTCGGGCGCAGACGCCGATGAATTTAAGCCAGAATGGTTCCATGCGCCGTTCTACCTGCGCCAAATATTTCATGATGGGCAGGTGCTGGGGGCAGTGTTTTTCACACTTGCCGCAATTGCTGCACTGACTGGGGCTGCCTGATCGTTCTGATGTCAGGCCGGTACTGGTAACGAATTGCTGCATTCCCGCAACATAACTCAGCGCATACATGGTATTGTAGGCGGTAAAACAACCGGGGATATTGACTCCTTTGGGACAAGGCATACAGTAATTGCAGCCGGTACACTGGATTTTATAACTGCGGTGTATGGCCGCAAGCGCAAGACGGTAAACGTCCAGTTCTGGTTCCTTCAGCATCCCTGCCTGGGCATTTCCGGCAAAGCGAATATTTTCTTCAAGCTGAGCCATATCGCTCATGCCGGAAAGCAGCAGTGCTGGCTCTTCCTGGTTCCATATCCAGTTAAGCGCCCACCCTGCGGGTGAAAGCCTGGAATTCGCTTTTTTGAAAATGTCCACTGCCGTTTTCGGAAGACCAGTGGCAAGTTTGCCCCCCAATAACGGTTCCATTATCATTACCGGCATGGTTTGCGCGGCTTCTTTCAGACCAGTGACCCCAGCCTGAAAATTTTCATCAAAATAATTGTATTGAATCAGGCAATGATCCCAGTCATAATCGTCAAGCACTTTCAGGAATTCGGCGCAGCTGCCGTGGAACGAAAACCCAATCTGCCGAATCTGTCCAGTTTTCTTTTTTTCGGCAAGCCAGGACTCAATTCCCCAGCTTTTCAGGGTCGTCCATTGATCAAAGTCGGTGATCATGTGCATCAGATAATAATCAATATAATCAGTTTTAAGCCGAGTCAGGCTCTGACTCAGATATTTTTCAAAATCGGCAGCGCTTTTTACATACACAATCGGCAGTTTGGTTGCAATAAACACTTTTTCCCGCACCTGATTTTTCTCAAAAATCGTTCCCAGCGCTTCCTCGCTCCCCGGATATATCCATGCCGTGTCAAAATAATTCACTCCTGCATTGATGGAATGCATTATCAATTCTTCTGTTTTGCGCATATCAATGCCCGTAATATTTCTGGGAAACCGCATACAGCCATATCCCAAAACCGATAATTTGTTTCCTGATCTTTTGTCTGTTCTGTATTGCATAAGCCCAGTATACCATACCATTGATTTCGTTTACTATAACCATAGTGAGACAAATACCATTCCGTCATTGGATACTCCCGCTGCTGCTGGTTTTGGCTGCGCTTTCTGGCGCGCTGCCCTCTGGCGCGCAGGAATTATATGCCCCCTCTTTGATGGGTCCCTCCTTGAGGGGCGTACCCCTTGACCATACCGCCTATACCATTATTGCAATGGGGGTTATGCGGGGAATAATACTCCCGCCGCCTTCCGCAAAACCCTGGTCTGAACGTACCGTCAAAAAACTGCTTCAGGAAATGCTTGATAGTCCCGGACAGGCGCTGTCTGCCAAAGAAGCGGATACGGTGGCATTTGCCCTGCATTCCTTTGAACGGCAAAACATGGTTGGCATTGGCTGGGAGAGCGATTTTTCGCTTGAGATGCCCGATATAGCAGAGAAAGGCGTTAATACACTAAAACTGTACGCCGGCAGCGATATGACGGATTTTTTGTCATGGAACCTTACTGCGTTCTGGACGCTTGTATATCCTGCCGGGCATGACGATATTGCCTTTGACTACGGTCTGGAAGGCGAACTGAACAGCGCTTTTTTTGACGAACGGTTGCAGCTTCGTCTTGGACGCATCCGCCGCGACTGGGGTTCAGGGCCGAGCGGAACTTCGCTGTTTATAAACGCCCATACCTGTCCTTTTACCGCGCTTGAAGGCACCGTTTCGCCGTTTTCATGGCTGCACATTTCCATTTTGGGCGGCGTCCTTGAACAATTCAGGGAAGACATTCGGCGGCCAGACGATCCGTTTCCCAATGTGCTTTCGGCGGCTCAGATCGAGCTTAACCCGTTCCGGTATATCCATTTGGGCATGGGCGGCACCGCCCTTTTGCGCAACGAACCTAATGCGGCGTTTTTTGCCAATCTTGAACTGCGGCTGCCTGGGTTGTTTGCATTGTGGGGAAGCCTTTTTGTGGATAATCTGAATGGATCCCTTGAAAATTTTTCGATAATGCACACCAACAGCTATGCGTATCAGGCGGGGATTAGGGCGAATATTCACTGGCTTCCCTTTGCCGCGTTTACCATGCGCTATACAAAAATTGAACCGTATTGCTATGGCGGCGAGTGGAGATACCCGGCTTCCGCATTCGTCAACAGAGGAGAATCGCTGGGGTATTACCTGCCGCCCAACAGCGATGAATTATTGCTGCGTTTTGATTCGATGCTGTTCCCTGCCGTGACCGCCCATGCGCAACTGCAGAGGATCCGCCGCGGCGTTGATTATGGCGATGGGGCTGTTGCCGGATCTTCGCTGCGCGAACCATTGGATGATCCGTATTCGGTCAAATATTTTTTGATGGATGGCGTCTACCGCTGGGACAATGTGATCAAGGCAGGCGGCTCATATCAATTCAGGAGATCCGGAGCCGCCTCTGTTTTTGTTACTGCGGAAACAGGGGTAGTGATGACCCGCTTTACCATTAACGGCAATGCCGGACCCGGCAATGAAGCGGATTATGAATCGCTGGATAATTCGGTATATCGAGCCATCAATCGTTTTATTTTCGCAATAGGGCTCAAATTGTTTTATTAGCGCTGCCTTGACATCATTCCGTAATATTTTCTATAATATAGGCCTATGAAGTTACCATTCTTGGCTGTTTTTTTGGGTATTTTTCTGGGCGCCTCTCTTTTTTCGCAGAATCATGTATCGGTGCATCTGGATAATCAAATATACTATATTCTGGAACAGGCTGAAGTACGAGGCCTGTGTTCTCCGCTTTCAGGGAGCAGGCCGTATACCCGGAATGTCATTACCAAGGCGATTAATGAAATCCTCAATGCAGATAATGCCGGAACATTACGGGCGGCTGAACGTGAAATCCTGGAACAATACCTTGCCAGATTTGCAAAGCCAAAAGCCGGACTTGATTGGCGAAGAGGCGGCTGGTACGATGAAAATCCCATCGGGGAGAGCGATATTCTGTTTTCCGTCAATGCAGGGGTAAGCGCGGATATTGAAGGATCGGCAGGCATATATCCCGCTTTTAATGAACACTATCTTGGCACGGAGATATGGGCGCATGCGTATTTGAACGGCGATATTGGCCGGTATATTTCCTATGGGTTTATTTTTGAAGGCGGTCTGATACAGGCGCCGCGAAAATTGCTGGGCGAGGGAAATACATATTATGTTGGTTTTGAAGATTCTGCCGACGGGGAATTTGTCAATCAGACTACAACGGTGTATAGCAGCCCCATGTCACATTTTCCCTATTCCTATAAAAAACGATGGGATGGTTCAGTTTATTTTTTTGATGATCTGTCAATGTATCGATACTGGCCGGAAACGGTTGGCGGCGCTTATAACCTGCCGGTAGAATTAACCGGTTCTTTTCTGGATGACCGATTTATAATGCGATTGGGGCGCATATCGCATGAATGGGGTACGGCGCCGCTGGGCAGCAGTCTTGCCTTCAACAAGATGGCGCGGCCTTTTGCCAGCATAGAAGCGGAATTTAATCCCGTTTCATGGTTTGGTATTTCTTCGCTGTTCGGAGCGCTTGAATATTATAATGTGAATGGCATATACGATTCCCCCAAGTCTTTTCAAAACTTTTTTTCGATAACAATGCTGCAGTTCAAATACAAAGAATATCTCTTTCTTGATTTTATTGATGCGGCAATATGGCCCAAACGTTTTGAGATCGGATATATGGCCCCGATAATCAATAACTTTTTTTATCAAAACAATGTTGGCAAATTTGACAATATGGCAATAACCATGACTCTTAAAGCCCAGTATCCCGGTCTGGGGAGTATTTGGGGTTCGGTTTTTGTCGATGAAATGAATATAAACTCTAAAATGTTTGAGCTTGATCGCACCATGATAGCGATACAGGCAGGCCTTAATATGCCTTTGCCTTTTTTGGCTTTTTCTTCCGTAAAGTTCACTTATACCAAGATTAACCCCTATACGTATACGCATCATCGTAATATTTTACCCTGGTATGGCGATATGCCTATGGAAAAAAACTACGCCAGCAACGGAGTGTGTTTAGGCTATTATCTTCCGCCCAATTCGGATGAGTTTTTAATCAACTTCAGAACGGCGCCGGTAAAAAATATTTTTACGAATTTCCAATATCAGATGATCCGGCATGGCGCAAGTTATGGCCCCAATGAAGTGCACGGTAGTTCTCTGGTTTCAGAGCTTGATCCCGGCGGCAGATCAACCAAGGATATTTTAAGACGGTATTTTCTGAGAGATGGGGCATATCAGTGGATGCACATTTTCAAACTGGGCGCTGAATGGAATCTGGCCAAGGTGCCTGTTACGTTTTTCGGCGAGACGGGAACGGTTATTTCATATTTTACCAATATAAAGGAGCCGGCTAAAGTTACCGGGGAACCGCACCCATATTCGATAATCGATACTCCCGATTACCCAAAATCGACTGGTTTTATTGTTACGCTTGGCGTGCGGATATTTACACGCTAATAACTTAATGAAGGAGAAAAAAGTATTATGAAAAGAATGGTGTGTTTGGCATTGGCAGCCATGCTGCTGACCGGCGTGTTTTTTACCTCATGCGGTAAAAAAAGTGAAGGGAAACTCATTTGCGGCGTTACCGAATATGAACCCATGAACTACAGAGAGGGCGGCAATTGGACCGGGTTTGACACCGAGTTTGCCTTGCTTGTAGGCGAGAAGCTGGGTTTGCAAGTGGAGTTTCAGCTGATTGAGTGGGGCAACAAGTTTATCGAACTGGATTCCAGGGCAATTGACGCAATATGGAACGGATTTACCGCCACCGCCAATGAACCTGACGGTACGCCGCGAATCAATTTGTGCGATATGAGCTACAGTTATATGCTCAATACGCAGAGTGTGGTGGTCAAAGCCGATAGAGCCGGCGAATTCACCTCTCAGGAAAGTTTGACAGGTAAAATACTGGCAGTCGAAGCCGGATCCGCGGGCGAAACCAAGGCGAGACGTCTTGTGGGAGATAACGGCAATGTCATTGGCGCGCCGGCTCAGATCAATACGTTTATGGAAGTTAAAGCCGGCGCATCGGATGGCGCTATTATCGATCTTATTCTGGCGCAGCAAATAGCCGGTTCCGGTGATTATGCCGATTTAGTTATTGCAGACATTGATCTGGGCAGCGAGGTGTTTGCCATTGGATTCAGAAAGGGAGACCCTCTGCGAGACAAAGTCAATCAGGCTATGCTGGAACTGTATGAAATAGGCGCGCTGCATGAGATAGCCCTTAAGTACGGGCTTGCGGAACGGCTTGTGGTTGATACGAATTTCGGGAACAAATAATCTGTGCATTTTTGGAATGTCACGCTTACGCTATGGGGTGGTTTTCAAACCACCCTTTTGCTGTTTGCGCTGACATTGGTGTTTTCGCTTCCGCTGGGACTGGTGATTTCGTTTGGGTCCATGGCGAAGTTCACTCCCTTGCGCCTGCTGGTTAAAGTTATTGTATGGATCGTCCGCGGCACACCCTTGATGCTGCAAGTCCTTATCATTTTTTATGTGCCGGGTTTGCTCTTTGGTACGCCTCTATCGACCAGATTCAATGCGGCCATCATTGCATTTTCCATTAATTACGCCTGTTATTTCAGCGAAATATACCGCGGCGGAATCGAAAGTATTTCCCATAGCCAATACGAAGCAGGACAGGTTTTGGGAATGACCAAATTCCAGATTTTCTTTCGGGTTGTATTGCTGCAGGTTATAAAACGAATTACCGCTCCCATGTCCAACGAAATTATCACATTGGTCAAAGACACCGCGCTGGCCCGTGTGGTTATGGTAGTGGAGATTATCAGAGAGGCGGAATTTATGGCAGCCAGGGGTTTTATTTGGCCTCTGTTTTATACCGGGGCTTTTTATTTGCTGTTTGTGGGTATCCTTACATTATCATTTGGATACATCGAAAAACGCTTAAACTATTTTAGAGCGTGACGTTATGGCTATTCTTGAAGTACATAATATTGCAAAACGGTTTGGTACGGCCGAAGTCCTGAATAACATTAGTTTTTCATTATATGAAGGTGAAGTGCTTGCCATTATCGGCGCGAGCGGCAGCGGAAAAACCACGCTTTTACGGTGTTTGAATTTTCTGGAACGGCTGGATGCAGGGCGTATCATTGTGCGCGGCGAAACATTATATGATTCAGGAGACCATAATCGGTACGAAGCGTCTGTTATTCGTCAAAAACGGCTGCATTTTGGACTGGTATTTCAGTCGTTCAATTTGTTTCCTCAATACACTGCGTTTCAGAATGTAGTGCTTGCCCGTGAACTGGCGGCAAAAAAACTGCCGGGTTACCAGAAAAACAGAAAAAGCATAATCGAAGCAATACACCGCGAAGGGATGCAGCTATTGGAGCAAATCGGGTTAGCCGCAAAACGGGATTTTTATCCGCACCAGTTGTCCGGCGGGCAGCAGCAGCGTGTAGCCATTGCCAGAGCTCTGGCGCTTAAACCGGATATTTTATGTTTTGATGAACCAACCTCCGCGCTTGATCCTGAATTAACCGGCGAAGTATTAAAAGTAATCCGCGGTCTTGCAGAAAAAAACACCACCATGATTATTGTCACACACGAAATGCAGTTCGCGCGCCAGGTTGCCGACACAATCCTGTTCATTGACGAAGGCATTGTCATTGAACATGGCCCGCCGGATTTACTCGATAACCCTTCCAGTGAACGCCTGAAACGTTTCCTTGAACGCTATTCGTGATAATGCCCGGCACACAGCCGTAGGGTTTGATTTTACTTTATGAAATTAATCCCAGAATTAGCAAAAAGAATAATGAAGGGAATATAAAATTACATTGCGGCGGCTATTCGTTCCCGTACCATTTCATTGATAATTTGATCGGGGGATTTATGATCGGATATTGCTTTTGTCATTAAATAATCAGCACAAAAATTGTCTATGGCTACTAATTTAAATGATTTTTTTGCAAAACCGCCATTTTTGCTAGGATCAACTCGGGGTGGGTTTTTTGTGTAATATTCGTCTAAAGCATCGGCTTCTTCATCAGTCATTGTTTTCATAGTTTCTCCTTATCAATATAATAATGGAATATAAATATCCCTTAATGGCATTGCATGAAAAACATGCACTTTACCGTCATCTAATTCATTATACATTATTTCCAGCGGATTTCCTTTGGTATTGAAACCAATGAGGAGGCGTTTTTCCTCATCGTCTTCATCTGGAAGATCGTACTTTGCGGTTGTAAAAGCCCACATGATGTCTGCTTCTGTGACACCATGTTTAAAAGCAGACGGTCTGCATACTATATCTGGAAGCATAATTTAGTATAATTCAAAAATATATAATCTGCAAGGGAATATTTTTACGAAGAAACACCCTTTTTTGTCTTGAAAAAACATTAAAATTGATATAATGTCAAAATAATGGTAGAAAAAACCGCTAAAAAGGCAAGAATCCCTAATTACAGGAGTATTTATATGAATAGGAAAATTATTTTTTACGGCGTTCTCGTTTTTGTGGCAGTGTTTGCGTTTTTAATTTCCGCTTGTGATGATAATTCCGCTTGCGCTCACGACAGCGGAACGTGGCATACAACATTAGAGCCGTCTTGCACGATAGACGGTTCAAAAGAATTGCGTTGCACTAAATGCGGACACGTTTTAGAAACTAAAACCATTGACGCAGAATGTAATTGTACGGATTGCAGTTGTGAAACTTGCGAATGTGAATGCGAAAACTGCGAAGTCGATGAATGTGAACACGAATTTACATTATGGCAAATAACAAGAACAGCAACTTGTACAGTAAAAGCGGAAGAAACAGAAAAATGTTCACGCTGTTTACAACTTGGAACAACTACAAGAGAGGCAGGTGAATTAGCACCACATACTTGGATAAAATCTTCATCTACTGAAGCTGACTGTACAGATAATGCAACTGAAACTTGGACATGTTCTGTATGTACAACGCCCGATCCAGAGAGAAATCCACTTGTATTAGAAAATACCGCAGAATGTAACTGTACAACTTGTGTTTGTGAGACTTGTGAATGTGATTGCCCTAACTGTGCAGTAGTTGAATATTGGACAATTACTTGGCATTTCAATGGTGGTACAGCAGGTTTTGGAGCTTCACATCCACCGCATATTGAAAAAGGTGATACACTTACACAACCAACAAACCCAACAAAAAATAATGCAAACTTTATTGGTTGGTTTACTGATGCAGCTTTAACAATTCCGTATATATTCGGTGTTTTGAATGGAAATATAACATTATACGCAAAATGGCAACAGGTAAATCCAATGTTTTATTGGGGCGCATATTTTGGAACAGGCGCAAGACAAAATACAAATACTAGCGTATGGAATCCTATGGGTACTTTTAATTTGGGTATTTTTGAAATTATGTTTAATCATTTACTGAATACAGGAGAAAATGGACAAGGAATACAGCCTACTGGTCAACCTCCATTTATATTGGAATATGCAAATGGTTTTGTTAGTTCTAATAATCAAAAAATAGATGATATACAAACATCACTAACTTTAGGTGGTACGGGTTATTTATTTTTTATTACTCAAAATGAATTAAACGACATTACTGTTGGTGGGTTAACAATGTTTGGAGCATTTACTTCAGGTACAATAAGTATAGATGGTAACGATTATTTTATTTATTATAACGGTCCTACACCAGCGGCTGGTTCAGAATTTAATTTAAATTTTTTATATAAATAGGTAATTTAATAAAAATTTGTGAAGATAAAGGAAGCGCGCTGGTTGCAGCTACCGCATTTTCGTAGTGTCGTTGGTATGCCAACGACTCCTTCAATAATTATAGCACATATCCAGGAATACTACTCTTCAACCGCAAACATTGCTTCTCTGCAGGGAATATTAACCGATTTTAGAATCAATTTCAGCGGATCGTTAGGTGTTATGTCTTTTCTGATGGGAACCTGCGTTTCCAGAGCAAGGGCGGGAATAACCATTGCCCAGCGGGTCCCTTTTTTTTCCAGAGCGATAGCGTCCCATACCGAGTTTTTTTTATCTGAAAGGTAGACCATAATCCAGTGATTGCGCGATGCCCGTTCGGCCTGAGTCACCGCCGACCCTGCCGCTTCTCCGGCGGCAATTCGCGCCGCAAGCTCATCGGCGGGCAGGGGTTTCCCGCCGCCCAAAAAGGCGCGGATTTGGATGTGGGCCAGAAGGTCTGTGTAGCGGCGCAGGGGGCTGGTTACCTGGCTGTAACTGTCCAGACCAAGACCCCAATGCCGCCCCGGTTTTGCCGAAAGAATGCGGGGCCGCATGCAACGGCGAAGTTGATACGATCCAGCCATGCCGGGAAGTATTTCATCGGGTAAGTCTCCTGTTTCCTGTTCAATGTAGGGGATGGGTACCTTGCGCTGCATGGCCCAGTTGCTGGCCCCTTCGCTGGCAAGAAGCATACATTCCCGTACCATGTCCGCCGAACGGTGCCGGACAATCGGTTCGATTGCCACCTGTCCCTGTTCCATACTGATGTGGATTTCCGGCATATCAATGAATATTGCCCCTGCGGCGGAACGGCGGTTGCTATTACGTTCAGCCAGCGCGTACAGATTGTGTAACACGCTTGTTCCCGCATTGTCCAACATTGTATCAGCCTCTTCATAGGTTAAGCGCGATACTTTTACCATTGACGGAAAAATTGCCGTGTCGTCAATTTCGCCGCTGCTGTTAAGCGTCATCCTGAAAGTCAATGCCGGGGATATTTCCGTAAGGCCAAGGGCGAACACAGGCAGGGCTTCATCGGCGATCATGCGGAAGCTGCCTTCGGGAATATAGAGCGTTGCCCCGCGATCGCGGGCTTCGCGTTCAACCGGGCTGTCCATGCCGATTGCAGCGGCAGGGTCGGCCACATGGACATACAAAATGTGTTTGTCGTCATTCAGTTCAACAGAAATGGCATCATCGGGATCATGGCTCCAGGGGCTGTCAATGGCAAAGGCTGTCAAATGGGTCAGATCGCGGCGATTTTCTTCCGGCGGCGGGCCGGGGTTGTGTCTGGCCGGCAGTAGTGCAATACCAAAACGGCTTGGGTGCGGATTTATCTGCGTTGTCCAGAATCCGCTTTCCAAAAGCAACGCATGGGCCTCTTCCGGCGTTTCCCCCAGACCAATGTCCTTCATGGTGCGGCTTTTAGCCGTTTTTCCAAAAGCCAGCGCCTCAACATCCTGTATGAATCGCCTGTCATCAGCAACATTCTCTGCTTCCTGTTCTTTGTTCTCTGTTCTTTGTTCTTTTATTATATATGGTTGGCGATCGCGCAGTCGTTGTAAAAATTCTTCCCGTTCATTGCTTGCCTTTTGTTTTTCTTCACGTTTTTTTTCATCCGCTTCAACCAGTTCCCGTTGCCGCGCCTGTATGGCGTCTATGTTTCCGGTGAAATACAATCCATCCATCAACAGGCAGTATGCATTCCAGGCCGCAGCAGGACTAAATTCCCCAAAAACAAGTTCCGCCAGCTCTTGCAAAGGAACCGAAGCCCCATCAGCAACAAGCAATTCCCACGCATCATGGAGGGGACTAGGGACTGGGGACTGGGGACTGGGGATATTAGTTTGCAAGCATGGCGGGTTGCCAACGCGCTCAGACTGCGAACAAAGATCCCTAGTCCCTAGTCCCCAGTCCCCACTCCCCACCGGTCCCGGATGAATAATCTCAATATCCTTTTCCCGCACTTTTATTGCAGTGCCATCGGAAAGAGTAATTACGATTTTGTCCTGATTTATTTCTTTGATGAGCGCGGGTTTGTTTTTATATACCGCCAGAGCGTGTTCTTTTACCATTAAACCGGTATCTTGTATTGTGCAATTTCTCTGCCGCAGACAATCGTGCAGTTACGTCCGCTCCCTTTTGCGGCGTACAGCGCTTTATCGGCTAAATCGTACAGGGTTTGCTCATCAGTGGTTGAGCCGCATCGTTCCACATATATTCCCATGCTCATGGTTACATATTCCGATACTTTTGATTTTGCATGAGGAATTTTAAGTTCCTTTATCAGGTTGGTCATATCGGAAACGACCGTGTCCACGTGGGAAATATCTTTCTCGAACCACAGTATGGCAAATTCTTCTCCGCCGACTCGAGCGGCATACACACCCAGGTTTTCTTTCAATTGGTTAAATGCCCTGCCAATCGAACGCAGGCATTCATCACCCTGCGGGTGTCCGTAATGATCGTTGTAGTTCTTGAAAAAATCGATGTCGGAAATAGCAACGCACAACCAGTCATCCGAAGTTCTGTAATTGGACAGATACCGCTGAAATGTTTGCATAAAGTCCCTGCGGTTGCTCAACTGGGTTAGTTCGTCTGTGGTGCTTTGATCAAGGTATTTGTCACGATCATCTTCCAGCATACTGGTGCTTAATTCCAGTCCTATCCGCAGTCTGGTGATTTGCCAGTTAAAAGACAGACTGATAAGCCCGGCAATACAGGTGTTTATAATATCAACAAAATAATTTTCGGGGGATTTAATCATAACGGTGGATATCGTAAAAACGATGATTGCGCCTAATGTAAGACTCAGGTTAAACCGGGGTGAATTGACAAACATCAGCAGAGCGCATATCAAAAAACATAAAAAAGTCGTTGCTAATTTATCCGGGGTTGCCCATACGCACATATATATGCCAAATGACATCACATTTATATAAAATAACGTTGTTAATATATAGATAAGCCGGTTATTTACCAGCGCTGTTTGCATTTTATAGTTCGCAAAAACGGCAAGCAGAAGCGCGACAATAGCCACTGTAAGGTAAATGCCCGCTTTTATAAGGTCTTTATCGACCAATATGGGGTAGAGTGTGGAACAACCCACACAAATGGCGAACGCTATATTTATTTTATGCAGGTTATACAGATTATTGATGAATAGTTTATCCATACACTTCTGGTACTGTTCCTGTTCAAATGAGTAAAAACGCCAGAAATCGAGCTTTTTTCGTATATCAATTCTCATTACCGATGTATTATACACTATTAATCAAAAAAAAGCAATATACCGTACGGTACATAGGCTGTTTTTTTTGCAAGGCGGGTGCCGTTGCGTTTGTCGCCATTTTTTGATACCGTACCTATGAGGTTCAATTATGATAGTGATGAAGTTTGGCGGGAGCTCTGTTGCGGATGCCCAAAGAATCCGCCATGTGGTCGGGATTGTGAAGACACAGCTTGACCAGAAGCCGGTTTTGGTGCTTTCCGCGATGGGAGATACCACCGATCATCTATTGGAAGCGGGCAGCGCCGCATTCCAAAAAGGCGCCGTTTTAATAGAGCAAATTGAAAATCATCACTTTGACACGATAAAAAAACTGAAACTGCCGAATCAGGTCCGAAAGGAGGTTTCCGCGCTGCTGGAGGAGCTCAAACGGCTGCTTTCCGGCATCTCCCTGCTTAGGGAAATGACCCCCCGGACAAAGGATTTTCTGGTCTCGTTTGGCGAGCGGCTTTCCATACGGATTGTCGCTGCGTATTGCAATTCGATTGGAATTCCGGCTCAGGCCTGCGATGCCTGGGATGTGGGCTTTGTTTCTGATTCAAACTTTACCTCCGCCGAGCTGATAAAAGAAAGCTGGGAGCTTATCCCCCAAAAAATAGCCCCCTTGCTTAAGGCAGGCGTATTGCCCATAGTGACCGGCTTTATCGCAAAAGACCTGAACGGCAACATTACCACCCTGGGGCGGGGCGGCTCGGACCTTACCGCGACCATGATTGCCGCCGCCTGCAAAGCCCAGGAAGCCCAGGTCTGGAAGGATGTTGACGGCATACTGACCGCCGATCCCCGCATTGTGGCAAAGGCGCGGCCGGTGGAGACCGTTTCCTACGAAGAGGCGGCGGAGCTTGCCTATTTTGGCGCACAGGTATTGCATCCGCGGGCAATGCAGCCCTGTATCAAGACCGGAACCCCGGTACTGGTTAAAAATTCGTATAATATTGCCGCCCCCGGCACCCGGATCGTCGCCGTATTGGACAAAAAGAGCGTGCCGGTACGGGCTATCACCTTCCGCAAAAATGTCACGTTGGTGGATATTGTGTCCACCCGTATGCTGGGGCAGTACGGTTTTCTGGCCGAAGTGTTTTCGACTTTTGCCCGTCACCATATTTCCATAGACATGGTAGCCACCAGCGAAGTGTCGGTATCGCTGACCCTTGACGCAGCCCAGGACCTTTCCGCCGTGAAAAAAGAGCTTGCCCGCATTGCCAGCATTGACATAAAGACCGGTAAGGCCATTGTCACCATTGTTGGCAATGTCAGGCGATCTTCGGAAATTCTTGCCAAGGCCTTCAAAACCTGCCAGCTTATCGGCGTGCCGGTACAGATGATTTCCCAGGGCGCCAGCAAGGTCAATATTAGCTTTATCGTCAACGACGCCGAGGCCGTGGAAGTAGTCAAAGCCCTGCACCTCGATTTTTTTGGGAAACTATAAACTCGAATTGCCTTCTCTTCACCTTTGCGTCTTTGTGCCTTTGTGTGATAAAATGGGAACAAATTCCTTCTTAATTTAAGGAGACGATAAAATGAACATTGCTATCATCGGTTACGGGAAAATGGGAAAAATGGTTGAACAGGCAGCCCTTGCGCAGGGGCATACCGTCAGCGCCATTGTCGACCCCCTGTCGCAGGATTCCAGTACGCCATCAGGCGCGTTGATATTCCGGGGAATTGCCGAAGCGGGAAATCTGGGCGGGGCCGATGCGGCCATTGAATTTACCCAGCCAGCCACGGCGCTTGCCAATATCAAAGCCCTGGCGGAGAAAAATATTCCCGCGGTCATTGGCACCACGGGCTGGCTTAACCAGCTTGACGAGGCGCGGCAGGCAGTAACGCAGGCAGGCGCATCCCTTATCTGGGCTTCCAATTTTTCCCTGGGCGTTAATGTATTTTACCGTATCGCCTGGCATGCCGCTCAGCTGTTCGACTTATTCCCCGAATACGATGTCGGCGGCTTTGAATCGCATCACAACAAAAAGCTGGACAGCCCATCGGGAACCGCCAAAACCCTGGTTGAAGGAGCACTTGCCCAAATGAAGCGCAAAAACAAGGCCGTATGGGAACACCTCGATCGCCGCCCCGAGCCAAACGAACTGCACTTCCCCAGCCTGCGCATTGGTTCCGTACCCGGCACCCACAGCCTCTTTTTCGACTCCCCGGCAGACACCATCGAAATAACCCACACCGCCCGCAGCCGCGAAGGCTTTGCCTCCGGCTCCGTCCGCGCCGCCGAGTGGCTGCTTAGGCCCGGCGCCCCCCGCACCGGTTTCTTCACCATCGACGACATGCTGGCGGATATATTGTAGGGGTTTGCTCCCTTTTTCTCACACGGAGGCGCAAAGACACGAAGGCGCAAAGGGGAAGAGGGGAGGTGGTGTGCAAATACGAGTAAATGCGAGTAATTTCTTGCCCGAATCTACCCCATGTGGTATAATCTATAATGGGTAGGTGTCTATACACCCCCCTAAGGAGACCGACAATGGCAAAATTCAGAATAAATACCACATTGTGCGTGTTTTTGGCAGCAGTGCTGTGTCTGTTGATATGCGGTTGTACGGAGGGCGCTATGAACGAAAATCGCAGTAGTGGTACCTTGGATCATCTAGTTAACCCCTTTTCGGACAACGAGCCAGGAACTTTCGATGGTTTAAACGCAAAAACCGAATGGCAGATTAAATATGACTATTTACAAAACTATCTTGATACATATGTACAGCCACCCCTCACCATTGATGATTTCCAGATTTACGATTATTTTGGCAATTACAATGGGTATGAAATAGTCGTGTTCCTGACAGATAAGCCAGTATTATTGCAAGAGTACCTTGTCAGAATCAATGATAGGAAAGTTCCTCCTTCATTGAAGGCATTTCAATTTCCTCGTTATCCTATCATGCGTGCCTGGAAACAGGATGCGAATTCTGGAATGGGCAATTTTTATGCAATACAGGATGCGTATGATACAGGGCTGCTGGCATGGAGCGATATACAAAGTATGCTCAATCTGTATTACGGAAAAACCTTTGAAGGTTTAGATGCGGAAACAGAAAGACTGGTTAGGGCTGATATAGACTTTGATTATTATTTAGGTACTTACAATGGGTATGTAATAATAATGCAAGAAACACCGTGGGCGGCATCTCATCGTGTCTATATTGGTGGTTTTTTATTCCATCTCCCCAATATGGCTGAGATATTTGCATGGAAACAAGATGAAGAATCCGGCAGTAGTCAATTATATATGATATCAAGGGATTTAGGATTTTGTCCGTATCTTGATTATAATGACTTTTTGGTGGAGGACGATATAAGAAGTATTTTTGAACGGCATGTTGTTAATATGAGGAATTAGGTATGAAAAAGAGAACCCCATTAGTTTTGTTAGTGTTGCTCTTGCCGTTGGTAATTATAACAGTACAATGCCGGTTTGATGCTCTGGAATCAGGTGTCAGAAAACAAACGAATCGTAGTGTTGGTCGTTGACAAATACGAGTAAATTTCTTGCCCAAATCTACCCCATGTGGTATAATCTATAGTAGGTAGGTGTCCACACCCCCCAAAAAGGAGGCCAATAATGGCAAAATTCAGAATAAATACCACATTGTGCGTGTTTTTAGCAGCAGTGCTGTGTCTGTTGGTATGCGGTTGTACAGAGGGCGCTATGAACGAAAATCGCAGTAGCAATACCCTGGATCATCAGGTTAACCCCTTTGCGGACAACGAACCAGGAACTTTCGATGGTTTAAGCGCAAAAACTGAATGGCAGATTAAATATGACTATTTGCAAAACTATTCTGATGCATATGTACAGCCACCCCTTACCATTGATGATTTTCAGATTGACTATTATTTTGGCAATTACAATGGCTATGAAGTTATAGGCATTCTGGGAGGCATGGGCGTTGCCGACTATGTTAGGGTTGCTGGTAAAGTGTTTATATTTCCCCGTTTGGCTCAAATGTTTGCCTGGGACGGAAACGGCAGTTTTTATGACATACAGGACGCGTATGCCTCGGATTTATTGACAATTGCCGACATAAACAGTATGTATGTATTGCATTACAGAAACGATTTCGAAGGCTTGGATGCGGCAACGAGTGGGCAGATAGAACTCGACTTTTTGTATTATTTTATACCTTCTCAAAGCTATGATGAGTGGAACAGGGCGCACCGGTATTTAGGCACATACAATGGCTATGTAATAATAACAATTGTGCCGTTCCATATGGGTCCAGCGCCCCTTTATGTCGATGGTATATGGTTTGGTAATACCGTTTGTATGTTTGCCTGGAAACCGGGTGAAGATACCGAAAGAGGCTCCTTTTATAAAATAACGGGTGTGTGGTATGCACCTGTGGCTGAGATAGATTATAAAGACTTCCTTACAGAAAACGATTTAAGAACTATGTTCAAGCGGAATTATACATATATAATCAAATTATAACTTGGGATGGATAAAAATGAAGAAAAGATTTTTTACTGTTTTTCTGACACTGCTTCTGCCGCTGGTGGTTTTAACAGTACAATGCCGGTTTGATGCCCCGGTATCTGGTATCAAAAAACAAACAAATCGTAGTGTTGAAACTGGATTTGACGAAGGAAAAATCTACTCTAATGCTACTTTGCAAGATTCATTTGCAGAAGACCGGGTCTTAATCGTGCTCAAGAAATCGGCCAGCATGGATTTTCGAACATATACGCCGGAAGATTTTCCCGAACTCAACGGTGTTCAAGTGAGAGACCTCAGTAAGCGAACCATGGCAGTGGTTCAGGAACAATTGAAAGCGCAAAAAACAGGGGATTGGAGCAGACTTACAAAGCGGATTGAGCAGGGTATGTTGGTGGATGTAAACAAATTCAAGCGGATATTGTGTCTTGAATTACCAATACAAAGCAAAGAAAATGTGCTTCAGGCGATAAAGCTGCTCGAACAAAGAAATGACATTATGTATGCCGGACCCGATACGATGATAGAATTCTGTGGGATTCCCAATCCGCCTCCCATCCATTATGAGTATTATCAAGAGGATATGTATAACAGTATTTCCTTGCCTGCAGCCTGGGACTATATTAATACCAATGTTAGTAACAATATCATTACAATGAATCCAGTTAAAATTGGCGTGCTCGATACAGGTATTGCAGTTCATTCTGATTTGTATAACCGGGTAGATTCTGATCTGAGTCATGATTTTTGGACTGAGTATCCTATTGGAGTGGTAGGTGATCCCTTTGATGATCAGGTAAATCATGGAACATCTGTAGCGGGTATTATAAGTGCCAATGGAACTGGCCTTATCGGTGTTACTGGTGTTTATCAGGACATAATGCTGGTTTCATTAAAGTTGGGTTACCTTCCATGGACTTCTATTGTATTAGCTGCTGTAGATTATGTCAATAATATAAATGATAATAATTATGATGAATTTATCGATATTCTCAACTTTAGTGGTTTTTCTTTCTTTAATTTTTCCCTCTATACAGCAATAAACCAATATACAGGGCTTTTTGTTTGCGCTGCCGGTAATAATGGATATGATAATGATAATGTCAATACCCCTGTTTTCCCTGCCAATTGGACGACTGATTTCCATTTTCGCAATTTTTCCGGAATTCCCTATTTTCCCAATGCTCAATATGTGGCCTATCTTCCTAGAATTTCCAATCTTATTTCAGTAGGCGCGTATACAATTGATAAAACAACAACACCTTACGTAGAAAGAAGATCAGTTTATCAAGATCCAGGTTGGGAAAATGACTTTGAATCCAATTATGGTGCCACAACTGTTGATCTTTTCGCCCCCACCGCTTTTTGGTCTACACATAATAATGGCAGTTATGGGCCTTTTGGAGGTACTTCCTCAGCGGCTCCTTTTGTCGCAGGTGTTGCGGCGTTGGTGAAATCCATGCACCCAGGTTTGACAGGTCTGGAATTAAAAGATATCCTTTTAGCCAGTGTCGTTGAGGTTCCAGATTTAAAGGATAATAATTATTGTAGAACTGGTGGGAAACTCAATGCAGAAAATGCAGTAAAACAAACTCTGAACATTGGATCAATGGATATTGTTTTTGCCGGAGTGGGGCATATTGGAAAATTTCATTTGCGGCCTGACATGACATGGGAAATTGCCGAAAAACGTATTTTTTCATCCCCAATATCTTCGTTTGCCAATAACCCAGAGAATGTATATTTGTATCCTGTCCCCTCCGAAATAACAACGTATATGATTCAAAACAATATTGATGATATATCCGATTATTTTTATTTGTGGGTTCCTGTTACAGGCACACCAGATGCCATCTATTATAAACATGAGTTCTATTTTACCATGACCAGCACCGGGGTTTATTATTGTAATTATACAGGGAATACAACAGCGGAAGAGGTTTTTCTACCCAGCGAAAAAAGGATGATCAAAGTTGCATACACTTCCGGTCAAACGGTGTCGCAAATTCCAAATATTGGCTCAATAGATATAAGTATTGGTTCTTCCTCAAGTACTTATGGCTCTACCACACCGGGGCGTATTGGGAAATTCTATCTGCTTCCCAACCATACTTGGGAAATTGCCGAGAAAAGTATTTATTCATATCCATTCACTTTTAACCCAATAACGAACCCCGTTTTTATGAACTGGGCTCCTGTTCCTGCCAGTATATTGCATTATATGGATAATGAAGGGATAGCATCTATAACAGGTCATTTTAATTGGTTAATTCCCGCTCTGACTTCACCCGGAACATACGATTATTATTCTCATGCATTTTCCTTTACGATTGATAGTACCGGAGTTCAACTACAGCATATCGGCTCATCTACAATAGAAAGTCTTCTTTCCACTGATAAGAGGAGAATCACCATCGAAAATACCTCCGGCAGCATATACTAATTTCCCCCTCCGTGCGGAAAAATGCGAGAAAATCCTTGACTCCCATCCCCCAAAAATGGTATTCTATGACCATAAAATAACCCTATAGGGAGGCCAGCGTATGGCAAAAGTAGAATTGAAAAGCATTGGTAAGGTGTATGAAGGCGGCGTTCGTGCCGTGGAAAACGCCAACATTGTGGTCGAGGACAAGGAATTTGTCGTTTTAGTAGGACCATCGTGGTGCGGTAAATCCACCACCCTCCGCATGGTAGCAGGGCTTGAGGAAATTACCGAAGGCGAACTGTACATCGACGGTGAGTTGATGAACGATGTTCCCCCCAAGGACCGGAATATCGCCATGGTATTCCAGAACTACGCCCTTTATCCCCACATGAGCGTCTATGAAAATATGGCGTTTGGTCTGCGGATTAAGAAAGTCCCCAAGGACGAAATTGACCAGCGGGTTAAAAAAGCGGCGAAAATCCTGGATATCGAAAAATTACTGGATCGCAAGCCCAAGGCGCTCTCCGGCGGTCAGCGGCAGCGTGTTGCAGTAGGACGGGCTATTGTCCGTAACCCCAAAGTATTCCTTTTTGACGAACCGCTTTCCAACCTGGATGCCAAACTGCGCGTACAGATGCGGGCGGAACTTTCCAACCTGCACCTGCAGTTGAATGCCACCATGATGTATGTTACCCATGATCAGGTAGAAGCCATGACCATGGCAAATAAAATCGTGGTTATGAAAGACGGGTTTATTCAGCAAATTGGGTCTCCCTTGTACCTGTATAACCACCCCGATAACAAGTTTGTTGCCGGCTTTATTGGTTCCCCGCCCATGAACTTCCTTACCGTCAAAGTACTGGAAGAGGGCGATTCAATCCTTCTGGACGAAGGTTCCTTCAAAATTAAGCCGGATCCAGCCCATCTTGAATATCTCAAAGATCATATTGGCAAGGAAGTATTCTTTGGCATTCGCCCGGAAGATATGAACTATATCGAAAACAATGCCCCCAACAGCTTTGCCGTTAAAATAACCGTCGTTGAGCCGTTGGGCGCGGATATTCACCTGTGGCTGAGTACCGGAAGTCAGCCTTTGGTCGCCCGTACCGAGCCTCACTATACGTTTACGGTTGGCGATACGGCCACATTTGTTCCCCGAATGGAAAAAGCCCGCTATTTCGACAAAGAAACCGAAAAAGCCATACTGCCGGGACCGGGGAAGTAGGAAATAGGGATCAGGGACTAGGGACTGGGGAGTGTTGTTACAAAGCATAGCGGGTTGCTAATACGCTTAGATAACGAACAACAATCCCCAGTCCCTAGTCCCCAGTCCCTAGTCCCTAACAAAACATGACAACTGACCAAAACCATCCTTTAGAAACTCAATCTTCAGAAACTCAGTCGTTGCAACCCTCCTCCCCCCATCCCTTTGCCTCATTTGGGCTGTCTGATGCTTTATTACGGGCTATTAGCCGCAAGGGGTGGACGGGACCCACAAACATTCAATCCATAGCCCTGCCCCGGCTGCTGGCCGATGAGGGGCATTGTATCGTAAAGGCCCGTACGGGAACGGGAAAAACCGCTGCCTTTGGTATTCCGCTTATCGAACGGCTTACCCAGGCCAGCCATACCCCCCGCGCGTTGATTCTTGCCCCCACCCGTGAACTTGCGCTGCAGGTGTCCAGAGAGATTGCCTCGCTGGTTTCCGGCAACTATCCCCGGATAACGGCCGTGTATGGCGGCGCTTCAATCAGAAACCAGATACTCGACCTGCGGCGGGGAACAGAAATAGTGGTAGGCACTCCGGGCCGCGTTATGGACCTGATGGAACGAAAGGCCCTGGACCTTGGCACGGTGGATTGGTTCATTCTTGATGAAGCCGACGAAATGCTGGATATGGGCTTTTTTGAGGATGTGGAAAAAATACTCGCTGCCGTTAAAACCGATGAGCGCGAACGCGCGGGCACTTCTGGTGCGGGCACCACTGCCTTGCATATAGCCCTTTTTTCCGCCACCATGCCCGAACCAATTATTAAAGTGGTACGAAAACATATCGGTGACGCTGAAATTATCGTAGATGCCGCACCGGATGATGAAAAACCTCTGGTAGACCAATTTTGCATTATCGTTAAACGTGAAGATAAACTGGAAGCCCTCAGGCGCATTATTGACAGCGCCGCCGAATTTTACGGGCTTATTTTTTGCGCCACCAAAGTGGAAACCGATGAGCTTGCCCGCCGTCTGGTTGAGGCCGGTTATCCGGCCGAGGCCATTCACGGCGATCTTTCCCAGGAAATTCGTGAACGCACCCTGCGGCGTTTCCGTCTGCGCCAAAGCGGCTTGCGTCACCGCGCCGCTGATGGGAGTGCTGCCGCCGCAACAGCCGAACCGGCAATCCTGGTTGCCACCGATGTCGCGGCGCGGGGGCTGGACATCGCAAGCCTCAGTCATGTGATTAACTGGGACCTTCCCAACGACCGCGAAACCTATCTGCACCGCATCGGCAGAACGGGCAGGGCAGGGCGGCGCAGTATCGCAATAAGCCTGGCAACCCTTGCCGATCGCCACCGTGTACACCAATTCTCACGAATGATGGAGCGGAATTTGGGCAGCGGCATCCTGTGGCTCAAGGTGCCATCGGTAAAGTCGGTTATGAAATCCCTGCGCCGCCGTATCGCTGCTGCGGCCATTGCCACCCTGCCCGAACAGGAACTTGATTTGGCGGCGGAATCACCGGAAACAGCGGTCGCTCCATCTGCCGAGGAAACGCCCGCCGCCGGTTCGCCTTTTATTGCCAAAGTTTGCCACAACCTGATTGAGCGGCTTGGCGCAGAAAGGGCAGTTGAGGCGTTGGTTTTATTGAATTATGGCAATTTATTTGATTCTTCCCGGTACAGCCATATCACCGAATTCTCCGAGGAAGACTTTAAAGAACCCGCCAAAAGCGCCATCAGAGGCGGCGGCAGAGGTTTCGCAAGAGGCGCTGTCCGGGGCACTACCCGAGGCGCCGCCTTCGGTGCCGGCAGGATCGGTGACCGAAACCGTGACGAACCGCGGCGCGGCCGCTCAAGTATGGAGGAATTTACCCGCTTATACATAGGCCACGGACGGCAGCATGGCGCAAGCGCCAGAGACATCGCCGCCCTTTTGATGCAGGCCGGCGGTATTCCCGGGCGTTTAGTCGACGAAATTGAAGTCAAAAACTACTGTTCCTTTGCCACCCTCCCCGCCGATGCCGCCCTCAGAGCCTGCACCTTTTCGCGCAAAGCCCCCGAAAAACCAATCATCCGCGTCGCGCATGCGGGTAAAAATACGTGATTTCCGAAAAATATTGATTTTTTCCGTATTTATATTGACAATTGGTGATAAATACACTAAAATTTACCAATAGACACTATGGAAAAAGGAACAGAACATGGCCTCGGTCCACGAGTATAAGCGTTTTGAAAACAGCATAGTCCGAAAACTCATTCATGCCGTTATCATAGCGGGTCGTGGGATCGTAAAGGCATTGCAGGCAACAGGGCGCTTCCTTGCCCGCCGGTATACCGTTGTATTTGTTCCTCACTCAGAAAAAAGGGTTTTTAACCTCCAAATAACCGTCTTTTCAATGTTTCTGTTCCTCCTGGTAACCGGAGGCATTGTAGGCGCGTTTTTGTGGTATGGCACCTCATATAACGCAACCCAGAATGTCCTTGCGAACAAAGACAACCGGTTAAAAGATGCTCAGGCAAGCCTGGATCAGCTGCGCGATGAAACCGCCTTGCTGTTGCGGGAAGCGCGGGGCTTTGAATCGGCGCTTTCCGGCGTCCTTTCGGCGCTTGGCTCTGATTTAAGAAACCAGCGGGCAACTGGCGGCGATCTTGCTGCTTTCTTTAACATCCGTGAAACACCCGAAGGCCTCTTACAGGAAGTTGATGATGTCCGGCGGCTTTCCGCATATCTTTCCTCGGCAGTAGGGCCGGTTAAAGAGCTTGGCGCCATACTTAATTCCCAAAGCATCCTCTTAACCGAAATTCCCAGTATATGGCCTGTCCGGGGCGGCCTGGGGCATATTTCAATGTATTTTGGCCAGAATATAAATCCCTTTAGCGGGCAGCCATACATTCACAAAGGCATTGACATTTCCACCTACCGTTCCGGCGATCCCGTTGTATCCACGGCCGATGGGCAAATCGTTACCATCGACTATGCCGACGATTTTGGCAATTATATACTCATCAGGCACAAACACGGCTATTATACCCGGTATGCGCACTTGCTTTCTTCCCGGGTCAGACTGGGGCAGCGGGTCCAGCAGGGTGATGTCATCGGGTATATCGGTAACACCGGTCTTTCTACCGGCCCCCACCTGCATTATGAAATACGCATAGGATCAGATGTTGTCGATCCCTACAAATATATGAATATCCGTTCCGGCGCTAACCGGCAAGGACGTTAATAGGGTGGTGTATGCCCTCCGATAGACACGCAGATTTTTCCATCAATACTATTATTGGTCCCAACACAAACCTGCAAGGGGATATTGAAGCCGGCGGCTTTACCCGCATAGATGGCAGTATCGTGGGAAATGTAAATGCCCGGGGCAGAGTAGTCATTGGGGAACGGGCGCGGATGAAAAGCAACGTGTCCGGCACCGCGATTACCATTGGCGGAGTAGTGTACGGGAACGTGATAGCCGGAGAGTCGCTGGTGATCCTTTCAACGGCGCTGGTGTTGGGCGATATTATCACCCGCAGAATTCAGGCGGACGACGGCTGCCTTATTCACGGCAAAGTACTGGTATGCCCCGACAAAGAACACTGGTCCCGTGCCGTTAGTGAATACCGTGACGCTCAGGGAATACGATCGGTTCTGCCGGTATTCTCCAAAAACACAGAGGCTTGAGGTATGGCCAAAGTTGATGGCGATGTCCCATCGTTTTTTATGAATCCCCATGCGTATTCTCAGGTAAAAAAAGAAGAAAAAAAAACCAGTACCATAAAACACAGCGGCAAAACCGAATTTTCCCGCATTTTTGATGAAATCCGGGGCAAAACCGCCGGAGAACTTGGCCCTTTGGCAGACCTGCCCGTATCCGAGGAAACCCTTAATTTGTTGATGGACGAGGTTCGCAGTACGGGGGATACCCTGCGCGGCCGGCCTTTCCCCGATGAAATTATTCGCTACAAGCAGGCCGTACGCAATTTTATGCATTATGTGGTGGAGCACAGTTATAGTTTAAGTCACGAAACCGGCATCCCCAAATTTTTGAAACCAGGTTATAAAGGCCCAAGAGGCACTCCTGAATCAATGAAACAGATCACCTACACCAAAATTGCCGTTGTCGATAAAAAACTGGAAGAGTTGGCAGCAATGCTCCTTTCCAGCCAAATGCCGCAATTGGAGCTTGCCGCCCGTCTTGAGGAAATACGGGGACTTTTGGTAGACTTGTTACAATAAAGGAAAGGAATGAACACTATGGACGAATACGAAAACCTTGAAGATGAAGATATTTCCCTTCTTGAAGACCGGCCGGAAGAACGATGCACTGCTTCGGTTATCGGTCAGGGAATCGAATCCCTGGCCCCCGATACGCCTGTCTATCGCCTGCGGCTCTCTTATTCTCACGAGACTTTTCTTGCCATCTACCGCGACGATGCGCTCAGCCCCGGTTCCATGGTAATAGTTCCCACCCGATACGGCAAAGACCTTGCTCAGGTCATAGGGCCGGTACGGTGCAGGCATGACGCTTCTGATATCGCCTGGATTGAACGTTCCGCGACCAAAGAAGATATCGAAAAGGCGCAGCACAACCAGGAGCTGGAAAAAGATGCCTTTAAGATATGCAAAGAAAAAATCGAATACCATCAACTGGAAATGAAGCTGGTACAGGTGCATTATCTGCTTGAAGAATCCAAAATACTGTTTTTCTTTACCGCCGATAACCGCGTCGATTTCAGGGAATTGGTCAAAGACCTGGTCAGTATTTTCAAAACCCGCATTGAACTGCGTCAAATCGGAGTCCGTGACGAAGCCAGAGTGGTCAGCGGCCTGGGCATCTGCGGGCGCGGCTATTGCTGCCATGCCGTTTCTGACAAGCTCAAACCGGTATCAATTAAAATGGCAAAAGAGCAAAACCTTTCGTTTAATTCAATGAAAATTTCCGGCCCCTGCGGGCGGCTGCTCTGCTGCCTTTCGTATGAGCATGCCTTTTACAGCGAGCAGATACGCCGTGTGCCCCAGCCCGGCGCGCGGGTCAGCTACAACAAGGAAACATGGGTAGTTACCGAAGCAAACATGGTTACCGGCCAGGTCAAAATGAGCAACGAAGACCGTATAACCACCCTCAATGCCGACCGTTTTGAGCTTGCGGACAATCGCTGGCGGGTTAAAGGGTAGGGCCGTTCATTGAAAAAAACTTCATTTTTTTTCAAAAACCCCTTGACTCTTTTTGCAACTTTTGCTATTTCTTATGTATCCCATCCTCTTGTTTTCCAAGGGTGATATTATTATGCTCTGGTGTGCACGCCCTTTATAGGGTGTATGCTGACGGCGCAAGTGCAAGTTTTAAGGAGTTTTGAGCGAATGCCTACTATTAATCAGTTGGTTCGTTTTGGGCGGCAACAGGTGACTTCAAAGACCAAGTCTCCTGCCCTGCATTCCTGCCCCCAAAAACGGGGTGTTTGTACCCGTGTTATGACTGTTACACCCAAAAAGCCGAATTCGGCCCTGCGGAAAGTAGCCCGTGTGCGGCTTTCCCATGGAACCGAAGTAACGGCCTATATTCCCGGAATCGGGCACAATTTGCAGGAACATTCAGTGGTTTTGGTTCGCGGCGGACGGGTTAAGGACCTTCCCGGTGTACGCTACCATATTATCCGTGGGGCAAAAGATACATTGGGAGTGACCGATCGTAAGCGCGGACGCTCTAAATACGGCGCAAAACGGCCCAAGGCGTAGGTGTAACATGGGAAGAAAGAAAAAGACCATAGACCGGAAACTGGCCCCGGATCCCAAGTATAACAGTGTAGTGGTTTCCAAGTTTGTAAACCGCATGATGTGGCAGGGCAAGCGTTCAATAAGCCTGCGTATCGTGCATGGGGCTTTGGCTATCCTCCAAAGCAAGACCGAAAAGGAACCGCTTGAGGTATTTCTCAAGGCCATAGACAACGTAAAGCCCCAGGTCGAGGTTAAATCCCGGCGGGTTGGCGGCGCGACATACCAGGTCCCCATGGAAGTGCGGGATACGCGGAAAGAAGCGTTGGGGATGCGCTGGATTATCAATGCCGCCCGGGCGCGTTCCGGAAAAGGCATGGATGAACGGCTTGCAGCGGAACTGCTGGATGCGTATAATAATACCGGTACTGCCTTCAAAAAGAGGGAAGATACCCATAAAATGGCAGAGGCAAATAAGGCTTTTGCGCACTATCGTTGGTAGAAACCTGGGGGGGTACCCATCCAGTGTTGTATAAAAGGCGGATCTTTGGATTTGCCAGGGTTTTTTGAAAAAATCCGGTTATTGCGGTTTTGCCATAATAATTCGGAAAAAAAACGTATCAGGTGCTTGACAAGCTGGCGTCTTTTTTATTAGAGTCGCTATATAGGCCTTAAGTGGCCTGATACGATGTCGGCAACCAAACCGACCATCAGTTTAGATGGGATAGGTGGAGTTCGATAAAAAAGGTTTTCCCTTTCTTTTCGTCTCTTTCCCAATCCATCCATAGTTTTTTAATAAAGCCTGCGGTATGCAGGTTAAAGCGTTACAGGACTTAGGCCTGATACGCATAATAAAGAGAATCAGTTTACTGTGTCTAAGTTAAGGAGGACACAAAATGGCGAAGGACAAATTTAATCGGACAAAGATCCACATGAACGTCGGGACCATCGGTCACGTTGACCATGGGAAAACTACGCTTTCAGCAGCTATTACCATGTATTGTGCCAAGAAATTTGGCGACAAGGTAATGAGTTATGATCAAATTGATAATGCACCGGAGGAAAAAGCCCGCGGTATTACCATTAATACCAGGCACCTTGAGTATCAGTCTGATAACCGGCACTATGCCCATATCGACTGCCCCGGACACGCTGACTACATTAAGAACATGATTACCGGTGCTGCCCAGATGGACGGCGCAATACTCGTTGTTTCAGCCCCTGACTCGGTCATGCCCCAGACCCGCGAGCACATAATTCTGGCCCGCCAGGTCGGCGTTCCCAGCATGATGGTCTTCCTCAATAAGGTCGACCTGATTGACGATCCTGAACTCCTCGACCTGGTCGAAATGGAAGTGCGGGAAGTACTCAGTGACAACGGTTTCCCCGGCGACAAGATTCCCATCATCAAAGGCTCTGCTTTCAAAGCCATGTCCGCAATGACAGAAGGTGAGACGAGTTCTGACGCTACCGCATGTATCGAAGAATTGCTCAAAGCAATGGACAGCTACTTCCCCGATCCGGCGCGCGAAGCTGACAAGCCCTTCCTGATGCCGATTGAAGACGTGTTTACCATTTCCGGTCGCGGTACTGTTGTTACCGGTAAAGTGGATCGCGGCGTCCTCAAGCTGAACGAAGAAGTAGAAATCATCGGTATTAAGCCGACCAAGAAGACCGTTATCACCGGTATTGAAATGTTTAACAAACTGCTGGACGAAGCTCAGGCTGGCGATAACGTCGGTACGCTGCTCCGCGGTGTTGATAAAAAAGACGTTGAACGCGGCCAAGTGCTTGCAAAGCCCGGTTCCATTACCCCGCACAGCAAGTTCAAAGCCCAGATCTACTGTCTTTCCAAAGAGGAAGGCGGACGGCACAGTCCCTTCTTCACTGGATACCGGCCGCAGTTCTATTTCAGGACAACGGACATCACCGGCACAGTCCAACTGCCCGAAGGCAAGGAAATGGTTATGCCTGGTGACAACAGCGAGATTATCGGCGAGTTGATTAACCCCATCGCTATGGAAAAGGGACTCAAGTTCGCTATCCGCGAAGGCGGCAAAACCGTCGCTTCCGGTCAGGTTATTGAGATTATCGCATAGAGTGAAGCTTGCCCAACTACATAATCTTTGATTATGTAGTTGGGGATTAAATAGCTGGAGGAATGATGGCTAAGGATGGAATTCGCGTAAAGTTACGCGGTTTCGATGTGGAATTGATAGACCAGAGCGCAAAGTCTATTGTGCAGGCGGTGCAAAAGGCCGGGGCAAAAGTGACCGGGCCTATTCCGTTGCCTACCCGCATCAATAAGGTAACGGTGCTTCGTTCACCTCATGTGAATAAGAAAAGCCGTGAACAATTTGAGATGCGAACTCATAAGCGGTTGATCGATATAATTAATCCATCAGCAGAAGTGATGGATTCTTTGATGAAGCTGGAGCTTCCTGCCGGCGTAGACGTTGAGATTAAACAATAGGAAATCAACGATGCCCGGCTTTGTGCAAAGTGACTTTGTACAAGGCCTTGGGGTTCGTTATTGGAGTACTGGAATGTTAGGGCTATTTGCCAAGAAAGTGGGCATGACACAAGTTTTCGATGAAGCGGGTAACTTGACACCGGTAACGGTGATACGGGTTGATCCGAATGTTGTCGTTGCCCAAAAGACAGTGGAAGCAGACGGTTATAAAGCGGTAGTTGTTGGGCTGGACGAAGTAAAAAAAAGCAGAATAACAAAACCTTATGCCGGACAGTTTCCGGAAAATATTGCTCCCACAAAACGGCTCAAGGAACTGCGGGACTTTGAGAAAGAAGTTACGGTGGGGGATTCTCTGGGGCTTGATGTACTGGAAGGAATTCGGTATGTGGATGTTTCCGGTGTAAGTAAAGGTAAAGGTTTCCAGGGCGTGGTGAAACGCTATGGCTATGGCGGCGGACGCAAGACCCACGGTTCCAAATTTCACCGTGAACCCGGTTCAACCGGCCAGGCAACCTATCCTGCCAGGACTTTCAAAAATGTAAAGCTGCCGGGCCGTATGGGCCGTGAAAATGTCACTGTCTTAAGTTTACGGGTAGTGAAAATGGATCTTGAAAAGCAGCTTATTCTGGTTCGGGGCGCTGTTCCCGGCATCGACAAGGGCCTTGTATTTGTTCGGGCCGCGGTAAAAAAGTAGGCGGTAAGCGATGAACTGTACAGTGTATTCAAAAGATGGAAAAAAACTGCGAACCATTGATTTGGCGGATGCGGTCTTTGGCCTTCCGGTAAACGATGATCTTATATGGTACGCGATTAATAATGAACTTGCCAACAAACGGCAGGGCAATGCCTGCACTAAAGGCCGAGCTGAGGTACATGGCTCCAACGCCAGACCTTACCGGCAAAAAGGCACCGGCCGCGCCCGGCGGGGCGATAAAAAATCACCCATTACCGTTGGCGGCGGTACGATATTCGGGCCGAAACCGCGGGACTTTTCTTATTCCATAAACAAAAAAGCAAAACGCCAGGCGATTAAAACGATATTAAGTTTGAAAGCCCAAAGCGATATGCTGAAAATTATCGAAGACTTTTCAATTGAATCCGGAAAAACCAAAGACTTGGCTGGGCTTCTGGATAACTTTAATCCCGGTACACGAACGGTGCTTATCCTGAAAGATAATGACCCCATGCTCAAACGAGCTGCCGCCAATATCCCCTGGTTAAGCTACCTTTCCTATAATCGCCTGCGAGCCCATGACCTGTTCTACGGCCGTCAGGTGCTGATGCTGGAAACCGCCGCGAAAAACCTTAATGATTTTTACGGCCCTAAGAGTGAGGAGGCCGCAGAATGAAGCAACTGCAATATGAAGATATATTGATAGAACCGGTACTTTCCGAAAAAGCAAATATGCTGCGTGAGCAGGGAAAATATGTGTTTAAGGTTGCTCAATCGGCAAACAAGCTGCAAATAAAAGAAGCAGTACGCCGTTTGTTTAACGTGCATCCCATGTCCTGCACGGTAATGGTAGTGGGCGGCAAGCCCAAACGGCTGCGTTCTCGCAAGGGATATACGGCAACATGGAAAAAGGCCATTGTCCGTTTGCCCAAGGGCGAGAAAATCGCCATTTTTGAGGGAGTGTAATGTATGGGAATTAAAACATATAAACCCATTACACCGGGGATGCGGCAGTGGACCAGTCTGGATTTTTCAGACCTGACCAAAAAAACAAGACCAGAAAAATCCCGCGCTTCGGACCAGGGTGAAAAAACAGATAAGATTTCAAAAGGCCGCAAGGTAAAACCTGAAAAGTCCCTTACCTCAGGCCGGTCCGAAAAGGCCGGGCGGGATGCCAATGGCCGCATTAGTGTGCGGCATAAGGGCGGCGGTCACAAGCGCCGCTATCGGGACATTGATTTCAAACGGGACAAGAAAGATATCCCCGGCAAAGTTGCCAGTATTGAGTATGATCCTAACCGGAGCGCTAACATCGCTCTTATCAAATATAAAGACGGCGAAAAACGTTATATCATTGCGCCTAAGAGTTTGGTTGTTGGCGCTACTATAGTAAGCGGCCCGAATGCGCCTATTGAAACAGGTAATGCGTTGCCGCTGGAAAACATTCCCCTGGGTTTTACGGTATACAATATCGAACTGAACCTTGGCAAGGGCGGGCAAATGGCGCGCTCTGCCGGAGTTGGTGCGCTTATCGCCGCCAAAGAAGGGGATTATGTTACCCTTAAACTGCCTTCCGGTGAAACACGCATGGTATTTAAGAAGTGCTATGCGACAATCGGTACGGTTGGCAATGAGGATCACATGAACACAACCTTGGGTAAGGCGGGTCGCAAACGCTGGAAAGGTGTGCGGCCTACCGTTCGGGGCATGGCCATGAACCCTGTGGATCACCCCCACGGTGGTGGTGAAGGCAGGAACAAGGGTATTCATCCCGTTACTCCCTGGGGCCAGCCCACCAAGGGGTACAAGACCCGGAAAAAGCATAAGCCTTCTTCCCGGTTTATCGTCAGCCGAGGCAAGAAGAAGTAGGAAGGGAGTATGTCAAGGTCTATTAAAAAGGGCCCTTTTATTGAAAAGAGCCTGTATAAAAAAGTGCTGGAAGTGAGCAAATCCGGGGAACGGAAAATGATAAAAACATATTCCCGGTGTTCCACTATCATTCCGGAAATGGTCGGTGGAACCATTTCTGTGTATAACGGTAAAACCTGGGTTCCCGTGTATGTTACGGAAAACCTTGTTGGTCATAAACTTGGCGAGTTCGCCCCCACCCGAATTTTTCGGGGTCATGCGGGATCGGACAAAAAAGCCGGTGGAAAATAGGTAGGCATAATGGAAGCAAAAACCAGTTACAAGGCGATAAGCAAGTACCTTATGGGTTCGCCCTATAAAATCAGGCCTGTGGCCGACCTTGTCCGCCGCAAGCCCTATCCTGAGGCTATGTCCATGCTGGAAAATATGCCTCACAAAGGGGCAAGGTTGATTCGCAAGACGGTAAAATCTGCCGCTTCTAATGCGCTGGCCAGTAAGAAGCAGCTTGATGAAGATATGTTGTATATTCGGGAGATTTATATTGATGAAGGTCCTCGGCTTAAAAGGGTTTGGTTCCGTGGTAAAGGGCGGGCCGATATGTTGCTCAAGCGTATGTGCCACATCACTGTGGTCGTCGATGAAACAGTAAAGGCGGGCAAATAATGGGACAAAAAGTTAACCCTATCGGGCTTCGGATCGGTATCAATAAAACCTGGGGTTCACGCTGGTATGTTGACCCCAAAGAATATGCCAATACCCTGCATGAAGATTTAAGTCTTCGAAAGCTCATTATGGATATGCCCGAAACCAAGGGCGCCGACATTGCGGAGCTTGAAATTATCAGGCATCCCCAGCGGATAACGATTACCATCCATACTGCGCGGCCTGGTGTTATTATTGGGGTCAAAGGCGCCAATATCGAGAAAATCGGTACGGAACTGCAGAAAAAAGTCAGTAAGAAAATTCAGATCAAAATAAAAGAAATACGAAACGCAGATGGTAGTGCCCAGATTATTGCCCAGAATATAGCCCGGCAGCTTTTGGCCCGGTCTTCTTTCCGGCGGACAATGAAACAGGCTATTGCCAATGCAATTAAAAAAGGTAATGCCCAAGGGGTAAAAGTTCGGCTTTCAGGACGGCTTGGCGGGGCGGAAATGTCCCGTACCGAGGAAGCGAAAGAGGGGCGCATTCCCCTGCATACCCTGCGAGCGGATATTGATTTCGGTTTTGCCGAAGCCCATACCACCTTTGGCTCCATTGGGGTTAAAGTGTGGGTATACAACGGCATGAAATACGGCAAAGAGCAAAAAGAAGACGCCGGCGCCTTGGTTCGCAAACGGCGAGAGCGTCCTCTGGTGGGAAGGGGTTGAAAAAATGTTAAGCCCGAAACGTGTAAAACGTCGTAAAGTACAGCGGGGCAATATGCCCGGTAACGCTACTCGCGGTAATACCGTAGCGTTTGGCGAGTTTGGCCTGGTTGCAATGGACCGGATGTGGATTACCAACCGGCAGATAGAAGCGGCTCGTGTCGCGTTAAATCGCCACATAAAGAGAAGCGGCAAGGTATGGATCCGTATTTTCCCCGATAAGCCTTATTCCAAGAAGCCGGCGGAAACCCGCATGGGGAAAGGTAAAGGCGGTCCGGAATACTGGGTTGCCGTGGTAAAACCGGGAACTGTTATGTTTGAATTGGGTGGTGGCATTGCCCGAGACCTCGCCGAAGAGGCGATGCGGCTTGCTGGAGCAAAGTTGCCCATAAAGACCAAATTTGTTGCCCGTTCCGATATGGAATTGGGAGCTTAGGAGCGGAGCGATGAAAAATTCATTCAAGAACCTTTCATTTCCCGAACTGAAAGCCAAGCGGGACGAACTGAAAAAGAAGTTTATGGAGCTTCGTTTTCAAATGGTTATAGGCCATGTAGATAATCCGTTGCAAAAACGCAATATGCGGCGGCAGATTGCCCGGCTTAACACTCTTATCCACGCGCAAGAGATGGCGCAGAAAATCGAGGCTAAATAATGGCGGAACAGGAACTGGGACCGGTAAACGGCCAAGCCAAAAGCGGCAAAAAAGAATTTGTGGGGATCGTTAAGAGCGATAAAATGACGAAGACCATTGTCGTCGCCATTGAGACCTTAAAGTTGCACCCACTGTATAAGAAATACGTCAAGCGGGTTAAAAAAGTAAAAGCCCATGACGAAAAAAATGATGCGAAGATCGGCGATCGGGTCCGTGTGATCGAATGCCGGCCTCTCAGTAAGGAAAAACACTGGAAGCTTGTGGAAATCCTCGAGCGCGCCAAGTAAGGGAGTAAGGGAAAATGGTACAAGTGGAAACCTTCCTGAATGTGGCAGATAATTCAGGCGCCAAGCGTGTCCAGTGCATCAAGGTCCTGGGCGGCAGTAAACGCCGGTATGCGAGTATTGGTGATGTTATTGTGGTAGCAGTGAAAGAAGCTCTGCCCACTTCGGCCATTAAAAAAGGCACGGTGGAAAAGGCTGTGGTGGTACGTACCCATAAGGAGTATCGCCGCCCCGATGGAACCTATATACGGTTTGATGATAATGCGTGCGTTATTATTGACGCTGCATTGAATCCCAAGGGGAAGCGTATCTTTGGGCCGGTAGCTCGTGAGTTGCGGGAAAAGGGTGAATACATGAAAATTGTGTCCCTTGCCCCGGAGGTATTGTAGGAGTAAAACATGGCTGAAGCGGTACATAAATTTAAACTGAAAAAAGAAGATACCGTCGAGATTATCGCCGGCAAAGACAAAGGCAAGCGGGGCAGAGTACTCAAAATCCTCCGCGAAAAGGATCGGTTCATTGTGGAAGGCGCCAATATCGTTAAAAAGGCGAAGAAGCGCAGGAACCAGCGGGACAGAGGCGGTATCATCGAGATAGAAGCGGCGCTGCATAGTTCCAATGTGATGATTGTCTGCAAAAAATGCGGACCGACGCGCATTGGTTACAAAATTGAAGGATCGCCTTCCAAAGAAGGCGGGACCAAGACCAGGGTCTGCAGAAAATGCGGGGAGGCGTTATAATGGCTGACAGATATGTACCCCGGCTTAAAAAAGTGTATAAGGAACAGATTGCTCCTGAATTATTCAAGGAGTTTAGTTATAAGTCTGTTATGCAGATTCCCAAGCTGGAAAAAATTATCGTAAGCATGGGTGTGGGCGAGGCTTTGCAGAACAAAAAACTGCTTGATGAAGCAATCACTACCCTTACCCAAATTACCGGACAAAAAGCGGTTAAGACCAAGGCGAAGAAGAGTATTGCAAACTTTAAAATCAGGACTGGACAGGAAATCGGCGCCAAAGTAACCCTGCGCGGGGCAATGATGTACGAGTTTTTTGACCGGCTGGTGAATGTGGCTCTTCCCCGCGTTAAAGACTTCCGTGGTATTAATCAAAATGCGTTTGACGGCCATGGGAATTATTCCATGGGGATAGAGGAACAGATTATTTTTCCTGAAATTGACTTTGATAAAATCGAAAAGGTGGCTGGATTGAATATTTGTATTGTAACAACGGCAAAAACCGATGCGGAAGCGAAAGCGTTCCTGAGCAAGTTCGGTATGCCGTTCAGGAAATAGAGGTGGTAAATGGCTAGAAAGGCGATGATCATTAAGGCGTTGCGAACGCCAAAATATAAAACGAGAAAGGTTAACCGTTGCCGGATCTGCGGACGGGCCAGGGGCTATCTGCGGAAATATGAAATGTGCCGTCTTTGCTTCCGCAAACTTGCGAGCGAAGGGCTTGTTCCCGGCGTAACCAAATCAAGCTGGTAGGAGGGCAGAATGAGCGTATCTGATCCCGTTGCTGATATGTTGACCAAAATCCGGAATGCCGGAATGGCCAAGCATGAAAAAGTTGATATTCCCACCTCCAAATTGAAACTTGAAATTGTTAAAATTTTGAAGACAGAAGGGTATATCAAGAACTTCAAGAAATCGAACCAGGATGGATCCAATATAATCCGGGTATTTCTGAAATATGACGATGCAACTGCACCGATTATTCACGGTATTGAGAAGGTGTCAAAGCCGGGCCGCCGTGTGTATATGGGCTACAAAAATATGCCGAGAGTATTTAACGGCTATGGAACCCTGATCGTTTCTACGTCCCAGGGAGTAACAACCGGCAGAAAAGCCGCCGAGAAAAAAGTCGGCGGTGAAATTATCTGCACCGTGTGGTAGGGGAGTAGTATGTCGCGTATCGGAAAAACACCGGTTAAGATTCCCGGCGGGGTAAAGGTCACTTTTGCCAATGAAGTGATGACTGTTGAAGGCCCCAAGGGAAAATTGACCCAAAAGTATCACTCTGTAATTTCTTTTGAAGAGAAAGGCGGGGAAATAATTGTTACCCGGGCAAACGAAGAAAAACAGAGCAAATCGTTTCATGGGCTGTACCGGAACCTCCTCAATAACATGATAACGGGAGTTTCTGCCGGCTTTACCAAAACGCTGGTTATTACCGGTGTTGGGTATCGCGCCGAGGTGCAGGGCAAGCTGCTGTTTATGAGCCTTGGTTATTCGAACGATTTATATATTGGTATACCTGATGGTTTAACGGTTACTGCCGATGCCGGCGGTAAGGTTTCCATAAGCGGTATTGACAAACAAAGGGTCGGAGAGCTTGCCGCCCAGATTCGTAAATTGAGACCACCTGAGCCGTATAAAGGCAAGGGGATACGGTATGAAAATGAAAAAATCCGGCGGAAAGTCGGAAAGTCTGGTGTAAAATAGGGATAGCTATGTTGCGAAAGATGTTGGAAAAAGACCGGAAACGGCTTAAACGAAAAGTGCATATCCGCAAAAGGATATCCGGTACGCCTCAGCGGCCCCGAATGACTGTTACGCGAAGTAACCGCAGAATATCGATTCAGGTTATTGATGATACGCAAGGCCATACTTTGGTTTCCGCTTCCACTTTGGAAAAGGAATTGCGGACCATAAAGGCGACTGTTGCCGGCGCCGCCCAGCTTGGTGAAATAATGGGCAAACGGCTTCTGGAAAAAGACATCAAATCCGTGGTCTTTGATCGCAACGGATACCTGTATCATGGCATAGTTAAGGCTTTGGCCGATGGAGCCCGGAAAGTCGGGGTTCAGTTCTAGGGGGCGGAATGGATAACACAGAAGAAAAAGAACTTGCAGCTATTGACATCTCTGATGTCGCCAACAATGCGAACGAAGCTGTTGCGGGCGGGCGTGAAGAATCTGGATATATCGAAGAAGCTGGAAGCGAAGCTGACACTGAAGCAGTAGCCGAATCTGCGGGACCTCGTCGTTCCTATGGGGCTTCCTATGGAGAAGGAAGAGGCGAAGGCCGCCGGGGCCGGGATCGCGGGCGCGACCGTGATCGGGACCGGGAGCCGGCAGAAAAGGAATTTGTTGAAAAGCTGGTTAAGCTGAATCGCACCGCCAAGGTTGTTAAGGGCGGGCGCCGGTTTTCTTTTTCGGCCCTTACCGTTATTGGCGACCGGAAAGGCAATGTCGGTTTTGGTTTTGGCAAAGCCAACGATGTTTCCGAGGCGATACGCAAGAGCATTGATAAGGCAAAACGCAATATGGTGAAGCTGCCGGTGAAAAACGGTACCATTCCTCATGAGGTAACCGGGCTTTTCAAGGCGTCACAGGTACTGCTTAAACCCGCTTGTTCGGGAACCGGCATTATCGCCGGCGGACCGGTGCGGGCAATTATGGAAGCCGGCGGCGTTACTGATGTGCTGTCCAAGTCCATCGGCGCGTCAAGCCAATATAACGTGGTTAAGGCAACGTTCGACTGTATCAACAAGTTGATGGATGCCAAGGCCGTAGCAAAAAACCGGGGCAAGTCCCTGAACGAGTTGTGGGGTTAAGGGTATGGCAAAGATTCGAGTCCGCCTGGTACGGAGTACCATTAGGTGCCTGCCCAAGCAACGCGCAACGGTTCGTTCTCTGGGCTTGAGAAAAATTGGTTCCAGCAATGAATTGGAGGCAAATCCTTCAGTGCTTGGTATGGTACGAGTAGTGTCGCACCTTGTTTCCGTGGAGGAAATTTAATGGCTCACGATTTTGATTTACATGCCCCCGTTGGCGCAAACAAACGTAAGCGGATTATAGGCCGCGGGCAGGGCTCCGGCAGGGGAACCACCTCTGGAAAAGGTCACAAGGGACAACAGGCCCGTTCAGGCGGCAAGACCTATGTTGGTTTTGAAGGCGGGCAGATGCCTTTGTACCGGCGGCTGGCGCATCGGGGTTTTTCCAATCATCCCTTCAAAAAGGAATGGCAGATCGTCAACCTTGGCGAGATTGAACAGCGTTTTGAAGCTGCTGAGACGGTAGATCCCATTTCCCTCTTTAAGAAGGGGCTGATTAAGAATAATACGCCGGTAAAAATACTTGCCACCGGTGATTTCTCGAAAAAACTTAGCTTCAAGGTTGCTGCGGTTTCCGCTTCGGCAAAAGAGAAGATCGAAAAGGCTGGAGGCAATGTGACCGTTGATCCGCCGGCTGAAAAAGCACGGTCCAAAAAAGGGAATACGAATGGCTAATCCCATAATCAGCATTTTTAGGGTAAAAGAACTCCGGGAAAGAATTCTCTTCACTGCCGCCATGCTGGTTGTGTTCAGAATTGGCGCAGTGTTTCCCATACCGGGAATCAATGTCAGGGAACTTTCCGCTTATTTCCTTTCACAGGCAAATACGGGGAATCCCATTGTTGATTACCTGGACTTCTTTGCCGGCGGCGCTTTCTCCAATTTCTCTGTTTTCATGTTGGGGATCATGCCTTACATCTCAATGTCGATTATTATGCAGCTCCTCCTTATCGTATTTCCTGCGCTGAAAAAAATATCGCAGGAAGATGGGGGGCGCAAAAAAATACAGAAATGGCAGCGGTACGGAACGGTGGTGGTCTGTCTTATTCAGTCCTTTGCGGTGACGCAGTATGCCCAGAGCATTTCTCGCAGTGTTGATAACCTGCTCAGTATTGGTATGGGTCCTTTTACCGTTATTGCCATGCTCACGGTTACAACGGGAACCATGTTCCTTATGTGGATAGGCGAACAGATAACCAAACGGGGTGTTGGTAATGGCATATCGCTGTTGATTTTTGCCGGTATTGTGGCGCGCTTACCTCAGGCAGTCTGGGAACTGGGCTCAAGGGTTCGGGACGGACAGCTTAACCTGGTTTTTGTTATTGTCGTTATGGTAATGTTTGTGGCGGTGGTTGCCTTGGTTGTCTTCGAACAGCAAGGTCAACGCAAGATTCCGGTCAATTATGCCAAGCGGGTAGTGGGAAGAAGAATGTATGGCGCTCAAAATACCTACATCCCCTTCAAAATTAATCCGTCCGGCGTTATTCCCGTCATTTTTGCCTCGTCCATTCTGACCTTCCCCCTGCAAATAGCTTCAACGGTGGGCGGCAATGTTGCCTGGATGGCGCGAGTGGCTCAAATGCTCAGCCCAATGGGTACATTGTACAATATACTGTACGTTTTACTGATTATTTTCTTTGCGTATTTTTACACTCAGGTGACTCTTAACCCTATAGAAATTGCAAAGCAGATACGGGAAAATGGCGGTTCCATTCCGGGAATCAGGACCGAGCGTATTGAAGAATACCTTACCAGGATTCTGAACCGTATTGTGCTGCCTGGAGCGATTTATTTGGCTTTTATTGCGATTATTCCGTCCATCATACAATGGGCGTTTAAGTTTCCCACATCAATTTCCTATCTGTTGGGAGGTACTTCACTTCTCATCATGGTAGGCGTTGACCTGGATACAATGAGCCAGATTGAGGGGCTCTTAAAGATGCATCATCACGAGGGTTTGACCAAGAAAGGGCGGTTGCGCGGCAGGAATCTATAAGGGGTATCCGGCGCCTTTTTTACCAAGTAGGCGCTGGGGGCTATTGTAGAAATTACGGATTTAGGAGAATATAGGAATATGAAAGTGCGAACAAGCGTAAAGCCGATTTGCGACAAATGCAAAGTTATTAAACGGAATGGGATTATCCGCATTATTTGCGAGAATCCTAAACATAAACAGAAACAAGGCTAGGAGAATTAGAGCATGGCGCGTCTTGTGGGGATTGACCTCCCGAATAAACATGTTAATATCGCTTTGACCTATATTTTTGGTATAGGCAGATCCAGCGCGAATGAGATTTGCGAGAAAGCAAAGATCGAACCCAGACGGCTTATCAATGATCTGTCCCAGGAAGAGCTGAACGAGCTCAGGCAGATTATCGAAAGCGATTATAAGGTAGAAGGCCGCCTGCGTACCGAGGTGGCGTTAAATATCAAGCGGCTTATGGACATAGGCTGCTACCGGGGATTGCGGCATCGCAAAGGTCTGCCGTTGCGCGGACAGCGTACAAGGACTAATGCCCGTACCCGTAAGGGCAAAAAGAAAACTGTTGCCGGTAAGAAGAAATAGGCACGTAATAGCGTAATGGAGGATTGAGTGGCTGCGAGTACCAAAACCACAAAAAAGCGAAAAGAGAAAAAATCAGTATATGAAGGGAATGTCTATATTCAGGCAACTTTCAATAATACGATTGTTACCATTACAGACCTGATGGGGAATGCCGTTTCCTGGGCAAGTTCCGGGCAGCTTCAATTCAAGGGCGCAAAAAAATCAACTCCTTTTGCGGCGCAGAGCGTTACTGAGACTGCTGCTCAGAAAGCAATGCAAGCCGGATTAAGGGAAGTACATGTGTATGTGAAGGGCCCTGGTATTGGGCGGGAATCGGCCATTAGACAGCTTGGGGTTATGGGGATTAAAGTTAAGTCGATTAGCGATGTTACCCCTATTCCACATAATGGCTGCAGACCGAGAAAAACGCGTCGTATATAGGATAGGAGAGAAACATGGCGAGATATACCGGTCCCGTGTGCCGGATGTGCAGGACCGAGCAAAAAAAATTGATGCTGAAAGGGGCTCGGTGCAAAAGTGACAAGTGCCCCATTAACCGGAAACATCCTGCTCCCGGTAAGGATCCAAAGGCCAGGCCGGGGAAACGCTCCGACTATGGTGTACAGTTACGGGAAAAGCAGAAACTAAGACGAATTTACGGTATGCAGGAAAAGCAGTTCCACCTGTTCTTTGAGCGTGGTCTGCGTATGCCCGGCATTACCGGTGAAAACCTCTTTATACTGTTGGAGCGGCGGCTGGATAATGTGGTATATCGCCTCCGTTTTGCATCATCACGAAGTCAGGCTCGGCAGCTTGTTTCACATGGTCATGTTTTGGTAAATGGCCGGAAGATCAATATACCCTCTTATTTGGTAAAGCCCAATGACGAGATTAGTATTGTGGAAAAAAGCCGCAGTTTGACACTGATTAGAGATGCGCTTAAAGAATTTGGCAAGTCCGGCATTATGCCTTGGCTTTCTCTCGATCCTGATGCGATGAAAGGCGTGTTCCTGGCTGTGCCGCGGCGCAGTGATATTACCGATCTTGGTGATATCAAGGAACAGATGATCATCGAATATTATTCTAAGTAAGGAGTGGACCCCATGGCCCGTAAGAACCTTATTAAAGGATTCAAGCGCCCCAAAGGTATTACATTTGAGCATGGTGAACTTCGTTCCAATTATGGCAAGTTTACCGCCAGCCCCTTTGAGCCGGGGTTTGGAATGACCATTGGTAATACCTTGCGAAGAGTGCTTCTTTCTTCAATTCAGGGATATGCCATTACCGCCGTAAAAATTACTTCTTACGACGCGTCTGGTACTGCCCATAGTATTTCGAGCGAATTTGAGGTTATACCCAATATCATCGAAGATACTCTGGAGGTGATTAACAACCTTAAGCAGATGCGGCTCAAACTTCCCGATGATATTGAACAGGATATTTTGCTGTATGAATTTTCCGGCAAAAAAGACTTAAAGAGCGATGACTTTGCCCGCATGGGGCAGGTTGAGGTACTGAGTTCCGGTCAGCACATCATGACTTTGATGGATGATGCCAAACTTGATTTTGAAGTTCAGATTGATCTTGGCAGGGGTTATGTGCCTTCTGAAGTGAATGAGCGCTATGTGGAAGTTATTGGGACCATCCCTATGGATGCTATTTTTTCACCGGTTAAGAAGGTAAAGTTTGCGGTGGAGCCTACTCGTGTGGGGCAGCGCAGCGATTACGACAAGCTGGTGCTGGAAATTTGGACTGATGGTACCGTTAAGCCGGATGATGCGCTTGCTGAAGCGGCAAAAATCGCCAAAGATCACCTTACCGTATTTATCAATTTTGATGAAAATAACTTTGGCCTGGATGAAGAAAATGATGAGGATAATGAACGAATCAGGGCAATTTTGAACACCCCTGTTGAAGAGCTGGAGCTTTCAGTTCGTTCTTCAAACTGCCTCAAAAATGCTGATATAAAAACCATCGGGGAGCTGACCCGCAAAACCGAAGACGATATTGCCAAGACCAGGAATTTCGGAAAGAAATCCCTTCAGGAAATCAAAGAGAAACTCAAAGAGTGGAATTTGGGCCTGGGGATAACCGATTTGAATGTCTTGAAAAACGCGGTTCGGATGATGCCCCAAAAGGAAGCGGCAGATGAAACATAGAAATGGATTTAATCCTCTTTCACGGGTGGCGGCGCATCGCAAGGCGTTGCATCGCAGTATGGTAACCAGCCTGTTTCGGCATGAGCGAATTAGGACTACCAAGGCAAAGGCTCTGGAAATTCGCCGTACCGCGGAAAAAATGATTACGCGCGCCAAAGATGATTCGGTGCATAACCGGCGGATTGTTGCGGCTCGTCTGTACGATGAAGGCATTGTAGCGAAACTGTTCACTGCTATTGCGCCCAGGATGAAGGAACGTAATGGCGGCTATACCCGGATTTTGAAGCTGGGTGAACGGCAGGGCGATGCGGCGCAAATGGTGATTTTGGAATTGGTGGATTACAAGTTGGATGTAGAAGGCTCTGATAAAAAAGCCCAGAAAAAGGAAGCCAAGAAAGAAGCCAAGGCTGCCAAAACAAAAGATAAAGATGACGAGAAAACCGGGGAATAAGGGGAATATATATGTCGAAGGCACATAGAGGAAAAGGAATTCGGGAATTGTTCGCTCGCGGCAGGGGAATATGCCCGGTTTGTGGTGCAAGTGGCATAAAGCTTTTGTATGAACAGGACGCGGGTGAGCAAAAGGTAAAGGTTTGCAAACCATGCAAAGCGGCTATCAAGCACGGAAAAAAGAGCGTTCTGGTCAAAGAAGCTGTCGCTGCCGCGGAATAACCGAGTACCCATTACTGGCCTGTTGCCGCCATTTTTAGTATGAATAAAGAAAGTCTCATCTGGAGAGAAGAAAACCAAAAAGAAGTTTTTAATTGCCGGGTATTTTCGATCCATGAAAGTTATTGCAGATCCCCCCATGATGCATTACGCACGTTTACTGTTTTGAATGCTCCGGATTGGGCTATTGTAGTGCCGGTTCTGGAAACGCCGCAAGGAAAAAAATTCGTTATGGTACGGCAATGGCGGCATGGCTCACGGAGTTTGAGCCTTGAGTTTCCCGGCGGTGTTTTTGAGCCTGGCGAGGATCCGCAGGCGGCGGCGGCCAGGGAATTGCGGGAAGAAACCGGCTACAGGCCGGAGTCAATACGGAAAATAGGGGAGTTCAGTCCCAATCCGGCAATTATGGCAAATAAAGTGCATTTTTTTCTTGCGGAAAATCTTATTGATACCGGCAGACAGGACCTTGATATGGACGAATTTGTTGATGTGGAGCTGGTTGACACCGAAACGGTTTTTAAGAATATGGGCAGGCCGCCGTACATTCACGCACTGATGGCCAGCGCCCTGACATTATACTTGCAACAATAACGAGGAATGGGCTACATTTCTTCACTCATTCCTCATTTCTCCTTTCTAATTTAACGATGGATAGGTCTTATTGGTGTCCCATGATCCTTGCCGGACTTCGTCCTTTATGCTGGGAATGTCCAAAACGGTGCCGGGCTCAATTAAATTGGGGTTATTCGGATCCGGTAGTTTTGATCTATTGGCGTTGTACAGTACGCGCCATTGACGGGGATTCCCGTACACCCAGGGGTAACCGGCGATGTTCCATAAACAGTCTCTGTGTGCGTTCCATGTTCGTACGGTGTAGGTTGCCGGCAATGGAAGCGTTCCGTCATCCCGGATAACCGTTCCACTGGGTGTTGCTGTTCCCGTCTGCTGGGCAACATATTCGTCTGAAAGTAAGGCATAGCGAATCGCTTCATGGGCAAAATTTGCGGAAGCATCGTAATCGCCATAGTCATATGCTTCCTGGGCAAGTTTCGCAAGCCGCTGGCTTTCCAGAAAGTATTCATTGTTCTGGATGTTCTGCGGTATTTCCTGTTCTTCTGCAATGGCGGCTTCGGAATCCGCCAATAGAAGGTCTGCCAGCTCTGTTTCCATGGTTTCTTCGGCGACCGGCTGTGCATCGATAGCTTCTTCTGCCAGAACAGGCTCTATGACTGCCGGTTGCGCATCCGTCGGCTCTGCATCTGCCAGTTCAGCATCCGCCGGCTCTGCGTCTGCCGGCTCTGCGTCTGCCAGCTCTGCGAGGACAGGCTCAGCGTCCACCGGCTCTGTATCGGCGTTTGGTTCAATGGAAAGGGCAGATCCTTCCGGGACGGTTTCTTCTTCCGGCAACGGCTCGCCTCTTCCGGTAACCATCTCGATCTCAACATCTGTGGCTGAGCCCAGCGCCTGGGAAAACTCATTATCAGAAGCAAAACCCAAATCGATAGTGGTAACCATTTCTTCGTTAATAGCTACTTGATTTTGGGCAAATACCGGCTGTATGCCGACTACAATGACTATACATAATGAAAGATATAATCTGCGGTTCATTTGGATCCTCCTCTCAGGATGATTTCCGCCTGTCTGGCGGTCTCATCGCTTTCTGCAATTTTTTTGTGGGCTTCTTCTATTGCCTCCGCAGCAAAGGCGCGTTTTTCTGTTGCGGTGTTACTGGCGGTAATAAACAGGGCTTCTGCATGGATAAATTGTTTTGCTGCTTCTTCATAGTCCCGGGAATCATGGATTGCGGCGGCGGCGGTATAGTTTGCGTTGGCCTCATTGAACAGGTCTCTGGCTGCGATATTGGCTTTATTATTCAGTGCGGTTTGCCGCCCGGTTTCTGCCAGTGAAGAGCGCAGTTCCGCATATCTGGCCCATCCGTTAGCCAGTACCAGCTTGTATGTTACGATGGCGTCTTCCGCTTTTTCCAGCGCGGCGGCATTATCCCCCGTCTCATACGCATCCATCGCTTCGCTGATTATTTCCCCGGCGCGGTCAAAATTGTCCGGATCATAGGATGCAAAATCCCTTTCCCTGATTTCCTGCCGTACCAGCCAGGCTTCGTAGACGCTTGTCAAAACCTCATACATTGACAGGGCTTTGGCGGCGGAATCCCTTGCGGTATAGAAATCGCGCGCTTCATACTGGTCAAAAGCCAGCAGGGCAGCCTGATCGGCAGGTAAAAAGTAATCCGGGAACGAGTTTCTTGCGCCATTGTGTACTAAATCATCCCGTAACACCATGATTTCGTCTTCCCTTGCCTGGGCGTAGAGCGGAATAGTCAAATCGAAAAGGGCATTGAAGGCGTCTGCCGCGGTATTGTACGCCGATAGGGTCTTTTGGGCTTCGGCATGGGTGAATTGCGCTTCGGCGGCTTCCCATTCGCTGGGAAAATAGGCCGGACTTTCAAAATCACCAGCTTTTGTACGGGCTTCGTTCGCCCTGGCTATGGCAATATCCAACTCGTCCATTGTTTGCCCCTGTGCAACGCAAGGAAAAGCAATCGTGATAACGACGAAAAGGGCGAAAAAAAGGTGTTTTTTCATAAACCATTCTCCTTAATAAACTTACAAGATTATAGCAATTTCTGGCTATTTATGCAACATATACACCCTTTTTTTCGGTTTTTGGCTTGACAATAGCCCAATTCTGTTGTATTCTTACCATATTGACAGGTAAAAGGCTTCTGAGGAAGCCGAGGCTTCTGCGGAAGCTAAAAACATCGGTAAGGGGAACACCATGCATTGGATGTTTTGGATAATCCTCCCTCTTACCGGGTTGACCCTAGGCTGGACTATAAGATGGCTGTATGCCAAATTTCAACTTACGTCATCGGAGCAGCGCGCCGAGCGTGTAAAACAGGATGCGATAAAAGAAGCTGAAGCTAAAAGGAAGGAAATTCTCCTTGAGGCGAAAGAAAAAGTTATCCAGGAACGGAACCAGCAGGAGAAGGAGACCCGGGAACGTAGAGCGGAGTTACAGCGGCTTGAACGCCGTGTAGTACAGAAAGAAGATGCCCTTGATAAGAAAGTTGCTCAGATTGAGCGGACGGAGCAGTTGCTCGCTGATAAGGAAAAGGGCTGCCATGAACGGGAAAATGCCCTTTTACGGGAAGAGGAGCGTTACCGGGCGGAATTGGAGCGTATTTCCGGTCTAAGCGCCGAGGACGCGAAAACGTTGATTATTAAGGACATGGAAAGCGAAGCCAGGCGCGACGCCCAGTCCTTGATCAATAAAATCGAGACCGAAGCGAATCTTGCCGGGGAAAAGAAGGCCAGGGACATACTCGTGGCCACTATTCAGCGTTTTGCCTCCGAGGTAACCAGCGATGTTACCGTGGCAACCGTTAATCTGCCCAATGACGAGATGAAGGGCCGGATTATCGGGCGGGAAGGGCGGAATATCCGCACTTTGGAAACCCTTACCGGTGTCGATATCATTATTGATGATACTCCTGAGGCAGTTGTTATTTCATGTTTTGATCCGGTAACGCGGGAAATTGCCAAAGTGGCGCTTGATCGTCTTATCCAGGATGGGCGTATACATC
>WQXQ01000004.1 GCA_009784775.1 Treponema sp. | reverse complement strand
CGGGCGTGTTTGCCGTTTTGATGGTTCAGATGAGCACATTTTTGAAGATATTCAAAAATCAGGCTACTTACCTGTTGGGCTTTTTCGGTTTTTTGCGCAGTCTGCGACAAAGCAGACCAGCGAATAAAATCATAAACTTAGGGTACAGTAACTGCGGCATGGCACACTACGCATGAGAATAATCTAAATTAGGATATTACTCTATGATTAGTTGCAAGCCGAACAGCCGTGCCGGGGCTGCGGCGTCGGATTCTCCCATCTGTTTTGGCTCTCCGGCTGCCCCTCCCTCTGCCGGGTTATTTCGGTATTTTCTCTTGATTTCCTGTTTTTTCCGTGTTATACTCACTCTAATGAGCGACGATTTAAACGAAGATATCCCCATCAGTACGGTCGATTCGCCTTCTGTGGTACTGGAATTAATCTATCAGCTTAAAATTAAAGATGTCATGAATACGGCATTTATAACCGGCCGTAAAACCCAGACTATACGGCATATTCAGGCAATTATGCGGGAAAATCGGATAACAGGCGTTCCCATTGTGGAAGGGCAGCAACTGTTGGGATTGGTTTCCATTAGCGATGTGGTTACCGCACTGGACAAGGGGTTTATCGACTGCCCGGTTGAAGAGCGAATGACCCGTGACCTGATTGTGTTACAGGACGATATGCCTCTTTCGTTTGCCATTTCCTATCTCAATAAATATCATTATGGCCGTTTCCCGGTATTGAATAAAAACCATGAACTGGTAGGGGTCCTTGGTTCCAATGATGTAATCCGCGCCCTGCTGGTAGAAATGAACCGTGAAGTGCTGCGGCTTGAAAAATTGCAGAAAAGCGCCGCTAGTATCGCATCGCCGCAAGCGGAAATGGAATTCAATGTGCCCCGTTATAATTTTGAGCTGGCAGGCCGGGCATCAACGGAAATCAAAAAAGCCCTGAAACAGCGGAATTTTGACCCCAAAATTATCCGGCGCGTTGCCGTTGCCAGCTATGAGCTGGAAATAAATCTGGTAGTCCACTCAAATGGCGGCACCATTCGCTGCAGCATACAACCGGACAAGGTCACCATTATAGCCGCCGATACCGGCCCCGGTATTGCCGATGTGAATCAGGCATTACAGGAAGGCTGGTCTACGGCCAACGAATATGTCCGGTCACTGGGCTTTGGCGCCGGCATGGGCCTTGCCAATACCAAGCGAAATTCCGATGAATTCTCAATAAATTCCGCTGTGGGGGTTGGTACCACGGTCCGCGTGGTAATTCACACCAATTCTTCCAAGAATGAAGGGTAATAGGGCTGGCATATGACAATACGGGAAGCTGCCGCCGCCCTGGGCGCCGAGATATGTCAGGACGAGTTTGAAGACACCGAGCTTACCGGAGCTTATACCTCCGACCTGCTCTCCGATGTCATGGCCCATGCAAAAGACGGCGGCGCCCTTATCACGATTCAGGCCCACAAAAACACCGTAGCGGTGGCCACTTTGGTCAATATTTCGGTCCTTATCATTTGTAACTCCCGCCCCTTACCGGAAGATATGCTGGAAGCAGCCAAAGACGAGGGTATCGCGGTCATTCGCACCAGGGAAAACCAGTTTACCGTTTCAGGCAAGCTCTGGGAGTTGTTCGCACGCAGCCCCTGATTCCTGCGGAAAATTGACAATGTGCCATAAAGCGTGGTATATTATTGGTAGGGGTTACCATGAAAAAAACGTATATATTCGGCATTGCCGTGTTTGCCTTCCTGCTGGTTAGTAGTTTTGCGCTGTTTCTCGGCTGTAAAACGGAAACGGAAACCAGTGCGCCTCAGGTTGTCGTTGAAAGAGTTGAAATCAGGCTGAATGGAGCCACGGTAACCGAAGAGACAATAGACGCCGCAAAAGGCGCCACGCTGAACTTTGTCGCAAGGGTACATGGAACAAACAACCCGGCTAACACGGTTATCTGGACAATAAACGGCGGTAATGAGGATACCACACTTATTGATGGTGTTTTACAAATCGCCGATGATGAAGCGGACGATGAAGAAATAACTATCGTTGTTACCTCTACCGTAGATGATACGAAAGAATCTTGGGTAACCGTAAAGGTTTTGCCGGATGCACCGGGTCTGCCTGTCGTTCATAGTGTTACCATTACAGTGACGAACAATGTTGAATCGGTGGCGCAGGGTACCCAATTGCAATTCAATGCGACGGTGAATGCGAGTGACAACGCGGTAAAAACGGTAATTTGGGATATTGCAAGTGCCGACCATGCCGGCACCAGCATCAGTCAGTCCGGGCTTTTGACGGTTGGGACGCATGAGCCCCAGACCAGCATCACCGTGAGAGCAACGCCTGCCCAGCCCGGTTTTGCGGGTTTGGCCCAAACAAGAACCGTTGCGATAACGCTTACGCCGATAGTAAGCAGTGTTACCATTACCACCATGGCCGCATCGGTAGAGCAGGGGAAAACCCTGCAATTTGATGCAACTGTTGATGCCGCCAATGGCGCTGCAAATACCGTTATCTGGTCGATTATCAGTACCGGCAACAGCAGTGGTACCAGCATCAGTTCAACGACCGGGCTTTTGACCGTTGCGGTGAATGAGGCAGCCAATATCACCGTGAAAGCAACGCCCGCCCAGCCTGGTTTTGAATATGCAGCCCAAACAAAAACCGTTACGGTAATACCGGTAATAGTGTTACCAGAGGGTGTAATGTATCAGATATATAAAGCCGGCATTTTGGATCCCCGCTTTAGTGATAGTGCCTGGAATGATAATGCAGTGGCTAATGGTTACACGCTAACCCAGAATAATGTTGGAAGGGGCGGCGCCTTAGGTATAAGACTGCATCGTCAGGGGGACAGTTGGGGAAGAGGCATGAGTATTAACGCCAATGCAGCCGATACCGTTGACTGGAGCACAGTAGACGCCCTTTCCTTCTGGATTAGGGCCACCGCTGATGACGTAAGACTCAGTGCCGGCTTCCTGGATGATGCGGGGTTTGGTAATGATCCGCTGAATGTTGAATACAAAGGTGAGACCAACGAAGGTATTCTGGTCCACACCGCCTGGCAGCGGATAGTGATACCGCTGCCCAGGGAATTCAATGAGAACAGGAGACAGGTCTTTAAAGTTTTTATTGCGGAACAGGGGAGCGCCGCCGCGCCAAACATCTATATCGACGATATTACGCTTATTTCCGCGAGCAGCGTTTTTAACGTGGTCATTCCGCCGTTAGTGTGGGTTAACCTGGAAAGCGCTACCCCCATTGCGTCGATAATCAGCGAGCCTTTTAAGGTCGCATATACGGTTAATGTAAGCGGAGCAAACAGGACCGTTTCATTATTCAACGAAGGCGTACAATTTGCAAACTGGTTTGATCTAACCTATGATCTTACCGGAAACGCCGAGATTTCCGGCGCTGATCTGACGGCCGCCGGCAGTTTTACCCTGCGGATTGCCTTTGACGGCACGATAAGAAGTAACACACTCAACGGCAGGATAACAACCGGCTATAGCACCGACTATTTCTCGGAAAATTTCGATACCGCATTGTGTTCTTTTTATGATAAGTTCGAAGGAACCAGTCTGGATCTGACCAAATGGGGATACCAGAATGGCTGGAGTAACGGGGGCTGGGGTAACAACGAAGCGCAATACTACCATCACGACAACGTAATTGTGTCAGGCGGGGTTTTGCGGCTTCAGGCAAGAAAGGAAAGCCGCGGAGCTCAGGAGTATACCTCCGGAAAACTGGTAACGGCAAATGGACATTCGCCCCCAAATGCTCCGGAGGGCAGCAATGGCTTGAAATTTGGGCAAACCTACGGCAGATTCGAAGCGAAAATCCGCATGACCAAGGCAGAGCCGGGAATGTGGCCCGCATTTTGGATGATGCCGGTGGCGAGCGTCTACGGCGGCTGGCCGCGGTCGGGCGAAATCGACATTATGGAAATGGTTGGCAGGAGACCGAACCGTGCGTCCGGCACCGCACATTACCGGGCGCCGCATGGCCATCATTATCTGGGTTCCGAGCACCGGTTTGAGGACGGTTCAGATTTTACCCAATGGCATGTATATGGCGTGGTATGGACATCGACCGAATTTAGGTTCCTTATAGACGGAAAACAGTACCGGCGAATACCGTTTACCGATTTTAACTTTGGTTTTTATGATACCACAAACCCGCCGTCACCAATCAGCGGGCCGTTCAACAGGGATTTCCACCTGATACTAAACCTTGCGGTCGGCGGAACCTTTGATCCTGGTTATTTGCCGGCGGATAGCGCATTGCCCATTGAACTGGAGATTGATTGGGTACGCGTATACACGCTGGAAAATGATCCCTGGGTCATTTTAGGTGAGGTTCCGCGTAACCTTGTAACCAACCACAATAACTAAAACGCCCAAAAAATGCCCTAAAAACCTCATTTTGAGCGGTTTTTGGGGCATTTTTAAACACCAAGGCATTTTTTTCAATTTTTCCCCGAAAAACGTTGACAATCTACCATATAAGTGATATATTGGTAGCAAACATATCGGCCTGTTGGCTGTTTGAATAATACTAGGGGGTTATAATGAAAAAGACGTATGTGTTCGGCATTGCCGCAATTACATTCCTGCTCATTGGCAGTATTGCGCTGCTTACTGGCTGTAAGGCAGAGGCGGAAGATGCGCCTCAGGCCGTTATTGAAACTGTTAACATCAGACTGAATAATACCACGGTGACCGGGACGGAAGTTTCTGGTCAAAAAGATAGTACATTGACATTTTCTGCAAGGGTATCCGGAACGAACAACCCGGTTGAAACCGTTACCTGGAGGCGCACCGGTTTTAATGGCTCCAGCACAACGGGTACGTCAATTGACAGGGATAGCGGAGTCTTTATCATTACTAATACCGCAGAAGAAGGAGCGCTCATTACGGTCATTGCAACCCCTGTTGCGGATGAATCCAAAGCAGTTTCGGTAACCGTCAAAATTACGGCGGGTGTCGTACAGAGTGTTACCATTACCACAGCGACCGCATCGGTAGCGAAGGGCAGCACTTTGCAATTTAACGCGACCGCCGTTGTGACCGGCAGCGCTTCGACAGCCGTTACCTGGTCAATTACAAGCAGCGGTCATCATGCGGGTACCAGTATCAATGCAGTTACTGGCCTGTTGGAGGTTGCGTTGGATGAACCCCAGTCCAATATCACGGTGAGGGCAGCGTCTGCCCAGCCCGGTTATGCGAATGTAGCCGATACAAAAACCGTTTCGTTAACGGCAGCGCAGCCGCCGGCAGTACATGGTATTACGGTTACTACAGCGGGCAGTGTCACCGCAGTAGCGCAAGGCGCCAATCTGCAATTTTACGCGGCTGTTGACGTATCTGGCGGCGCTACGACAGCGGTTACCTGGTCATTGGTCGGGAGCAATGCCGCTGGTACCAGCATCAATTCGTCCGGCCTTTTGACCGTCGCGGCGGCTCAAACAGCCAGCATCACCGTCAGAGCAACAACCGCTCTGCCCGGTTCAACTATATTTGGTGAAAGAACCGTTACCATAACACTGGTACCGGTAGTAAATAGTGTTACCATTACCCCGGCGGGCAATGCCACATCGGTAGCGCAGGGCGGTACTTTGCAATTTAATGCATCGGTGAACGCGACTGGCGGTGCCGGGACGGGCGTAAGCTGGTCGCTGGTGGGAGGACCCTATGCCGGTGGTACCAACATCAATGCGAGCGGCCTTTTGACTGTCGCGGGTAATGAGGCACAGACCGCCATCCACGTCAGAGCGGCATCCACCCAGCCTGGTTTTACGGATGTAGCTGCGCAAAGAGCGATTGATGTAGCTCCAACGCCGGTAGTAACCGGTGTTACCATTACTGCCCCGGCATCGGGCGCTTCGGTAGATCAGGGCGCTACTCAGCAATTTAGCGCGACTGCTGCCGTGAGCGGCGGCGCTACGACAAACATTAACTGGTCAATTGAGAGTAGCGGCCATGTCGGTACCAGCATTAACGGGAACGGGCTTTTAACCGTTGGGGCAAATGAACCCCAGGCTCAAATTACCGTCAGAGCAGCATCCGCCCAGCCCGGTTTTACCAATATATTTGCTGAAAGAATCATTACGGTAAATTCGGTCATACCGCAACTGCCCGAAGGCGTTGTCTATCAGATATACAAAGCCGGTGTTTTGGATCCCCGATTTACCGTTGATGTTTGGAATAGTAATGCCGCTGCGAATGGTTACAATCTGGCCCAGAACAATGCCGGAAGATCCGGTGCTCAGGGTATACGGCTGCATAACATAGGAGATACCTGGGGAAGAGGTATAAGTATTAATGCAAATACGGCTACTACCGTTGATTGGAGTACCGTAGATGCCCTTTCCTTCTGGATTAGAGCCACTGGGGATATAACCATTACCGCCATCGGCCTTTTGGACGATCAAGGCGAGGGTAACGATCCCTTTAACATCGAATACACCGGTGAAAACAATACCGGTATTCAAGTTACTAACGCCCCCCATCAGCGGCATATAATACCAATTCCCAAGACTCCGTCCGGAAACAGGAGACAGGTCTTTAAGATTTTTATTGCTGCGCAGGGAACCGGTAGTACACCATATATACAAATTGACGATATTGCGCTTATGACTACAACCAGTAAAGATTATGCTATTGTCATTCCGGCGGTACCGCAAACACAAATACTCATAAATTCTTCTAATCCTATTGCAACCGTTATTGGCAACCCGTATAAGGTAACCTATACGCTGAGTGTTCCCGGGTTAAATAACAGACAGGTTTCATTATTCAGTAACTCCATCCAGCTTGCAAACTGGTATACGATTACCTATCCTGTTACGGGAGCGGTCTCAGTTTCCGGCGCTAACCTAACGGCTGGAGCAGCTGCCGGTAATTTCACGCTGCGGGTTGCCTTTGACGGCACGCCCAAAAGCAACACGCTCAACGGCTCGGTAAGCACAGGTGCCTATTCCCCCGAGTATTCCCATAAGAATTTCGACCCCTCTTTGACTTCCTTCTATGACAAGTTCGAAGGAACCACTGTGGATCCAAACAAATGGGGACGTCAGAATGGATGGGGTAACTGGGGCTGGGGCAACAATGAAAGACAGTACTACCGAACAGAAAACGCCCAAATAGTAAACGGGAATTTACGGCTTATCGCGGAACGTACGCCTGGAGTGTCAATGGGCGGCTCACAGCAGTACGCTTCCGGAAAACTGGTAACGGCAAATGGAGATGCAGGTGCGCCGGGCGGCAACTCCAGAAAATTTGGACAAACCTACGGCAGGTTCGAAGCAAAGATTCGTATGTCACACGCGGCTGCGGCATTCTGGCCGGCATTCTGGATGATGCCGGTGGCCAATTCATATACCGGCGGATGGCCAAGAAACGGCGAAATTGATATTATGGAAATGATAGGGCATCTGCCCGCCCATGCAGCTGCCACAATACATATGCAGGCGCCCTGGATGCCAAGTGGCCAGAGCCATTATAGAGGCTGGGGTGTCAATACTTTTGAGAACGGCTCCACTATTGCCGACTGGCATGTATACGGCGTGAGGTGGGAGCCGGATCGATTCATATGGCTCCTGGACGGAAAAGAGCTTGGCGTTACCATGTTTAACGCTTTGCCGAACCCCGGTTCTTATCAAGGTGTCACTGTCGGAGGTGTCACGCAAACAACAGCTACACCGGTAGGACATCCGTTCCATCATGATTTCTTCATGATTCTGAACTTTGCGCTGGATAGGGGAAGCCAGAATGGAGGATATAATCCCAATTCTAATATCCCTGAAGCGCAGTTGACCGCAACGCTGCCCGCTTACATGGAAGTGGAATGGGTACGGGTGTATACCATTGCAAATGACCCGTGGGGTCGTCCAACCCAAACTTATCCGGGTCGTGCTACACACAACAACTAAAAACACCATAACGTAAACCAAAAGGGCTGTCTGCAAAGGCAGCCCTTTTTCTTGCCTCCCCCCCTCTGTGCCTCTGTGGCCACCGTGTCCCCGTGTGAAAAAAAGGGAGTACATTCCTCCATTGACTCTACCCTAAAAACCGGCTATCATGTATCATGGAAAGATGCATAATATCCTTAAAGGGCACTGCCCTTATCGTGTGCCTGGCGGTCGTCATGCTGTCAGGGTGTAAGTCAAGCGCCGTACGCGGCCCCGCACTGATTCTTGATCCCGCGCAATTCACCATTGCCGTGGAAGACGGCAGTATTGCCATTGGGTGGGATCCCGTGCCAAAGGCGGAATACTATGTTGTGTCCCGCGCGGGCAGTCGTTTGGGCGAATATACGGTCCTGGAAACCGTTACGGATACCCGGTTTACGGATACCCAGCCCAATCCGGATAAATACGAGAACTATTATCGTGTTGCTGCCTGTGTTCCCGGCAAAGATGGCGGCGCAAAAGAATTATCTGCGCGGCTTATTTCTTTAGAGCTGAAAATGTTCGGCCCCACCATGCTCTTTTATGATGCCAAGTACGATAACATCATCGATATAGAAGAAGAAATTAACCGTATTCACGATACGGAAACGCTGGGAAAAATCATCGATAAAGATGGCAGAACGGGCGAATTTACCAGTGTACGCTATGGAATGTACTTCAAACCCGGTGAATATAAAGGATTTGAATACTTCAGAATTGGTTTTTATACGCAGGCTGCTGGTTTGGGCGGTGTTCCCACACAGACTAAACTGCATGGAACCATTGAGACTCCTCCCCATCTGGCGAATCGCAATGCCACCTGTACTTTTTGGCGTGGTATAGAGAATATCGAAATTACGAGGGGCCAATTCCACTGGGCGGTTTCGCAGGCGGCTCCGGTGCGCCGCATGAAAGTGCATGCCCGCTCCGACTTTGACTGGGGCGGCTGGGCTTCCGGCGGATACACCGGCGACTGCTATTTTGTCAATGCTGCCGGTTCATGGACCCAACAGCAATGGTATATGAGAAACAGCCATTTTGAAAAAGGCTACTTTGGCGTTAACTGGAATAAATTTTCGCAGGGCTCCACCGGCGATCTTGAAGACAGTAACTGGGATGTGGGAGGCGTTACCACCAGAGTTGTAACTACCCCCATTATCCGTGAAAAACCATTTTTGTTTCTGGAAGACGGTGAATACAAGGTATTTGTGCCGGCAATTCGCAAAGAGGCAACGGGCGTTTCCTGGACGGATACGGACATGGGGCCGGGCGCCGTTCTGGATTTGGTGCAGGATTTTTATGTGGCGCGGGCGGGAGCGGATTCGGCCAGCAGCATAAACGCGGCGTTGGCGGCCGGTAAGCATATTTTCTTTACTCCCGGCAGATATGGGTTGGATGCTCCGCTGCATGTACAGAATGCCGGTACCATCATACTGGGAACCGGCTTTGCCACACTCTATCCCGGTCCCACAAACAGATTTGGGGCAATCTATGTTGACGATGTTCCCAATGTAACCATTGCCGGCCTGATGCTTGACGCGTTGTATAATTCCGCCTACCTCATCTGCGTGGGGCCAAACGATGCAAGCGCGGATCATTCCGCCGCCCCAACTTTATTGGCAGACCTGTTCCTGCGGATAGGCGGCTATCAAAAAGCGAAAGTCAATGTTGATGTTGCCGCAATCGTAAACTCGAACGATGTTATTGGCGACCATTTCTGGATATGGCGCGCTGATCACGGCGCTTTCAGCAGCCAGTATATTGGCTGGGACATCAATACGTCGAAAAACGGCTTAATCGTAACCGGCGATCGCGTAACCATGTACGGTCTGTTTGTAGAACATTTCCTGGAATACCAGACTATATGGATGGGCGATAACGGGCGAATGTATTTTTATCAGTGTGAATCGCCGTACGATCCGTTTGACCAGGCAGGTTACCGCAGTCACAACGGAACGGTTGATGGCTGGGCGGGTTACAAGGTTGCCAATAACGTAGACAATCACCTTGCAGTGGGCGTTGGCTATTATGCAGTGTTCAATAAAACGGGACGTGACAGAAAAAAATCTCAATCGATATTTGTTGAAAATGCAGTCGAGGTGCCCAATAAACCCGGCGTTATGGTGCAGCATGCGCTCATTATTGAAATTTCCGGCAACGATACCGAAAAAGTCCAAACCGGAGTACGCAATATTGTAAACGGAACGGGAATAGGCGTGGGCGGCAAATATGGCCACGAAAAACTGTTGTCGTACAATGACGGCACGGGGATTGCCATTAAAGCCACAAAAGCCAATGATCACCCCGATACACAACCCGATATTGAGCTCCTCAATGAAACCGGTACTCAGCCCGGTGAAGAGGATATTGGCAAAAACATTCCAGCAAGATTATTACCGTAAGTGTTAAAAGGAGAAGGTAATGGCAGACAAGTATTCCGTTAACGGCGATGAATTTATCATCGAGGATTATAATAACGCAAAAGCCTTTGCGAGTTTTCTTCCCGCCATAGCCGGCGTGTGGGGCAAACCTCTGTGGGTGTACTATGTAAACCGGGGGCAGGCAATCGCCAATTTTGGCGTCCGGGACAAAGACGGCGCGATGATGGAATTTGTCGCGGCGAATAAAGCGTGGCGGCAGACTGCCCTGCAGGGATTCAGGACTTTTTACAAAATAAATGGCGCTGTATACGAGCCGTTCCGTAATGTGTCCGATCTTGCTGCCAAAAAAATCAAGCAAACCATGTTCATTAAGTCCCATTCGGTGCGGCTGCTTGAGCGAAACGAAGCACTGGGCATTGAAACGGAGGCCTTGTTTTGCACCCTTCCCAATGATACTTTTCCCGCATTGCTCAGGCGTCTTACCATTAAAAATATTTCGTCTGAATCGAAATACATTACCTGTATTGACGGCCTTCCCATGCTGACCCCCTGGGGTACCCGTAACTGGATGTTAAAAAACCTGTCCCGCCTTGCGGAAGGCTGGTTTGCCGGGGTCAATTATTCCCCCGGCGGCGTTCCGTTTTACAAGCTGCCGGTAGAGGCTCTTGACCGTCCGGAAATTGTCCCGATACTGGGTGCGCATTTTTACTGCGGGCATCTTAAGGGCAGCGGCGCGGCTCCCAAGTACTGCATCGATCCGGATTCGGTCTTTGGCCAGCAAATGGATTTTGATTTTCCCGCGGCATTTATGTCGCCTGACGCTTTTAACATCAATCCATTGATCTGCGGTAAAAATAAAACCCCATCGGCTATGGGATATTTTTTCTTTACCTTGCCTGCCGGCGCAACCGAAGTGTATTACTCAATGGTTGGGCATTGCGGCGATGCTGCCAATGTTGACAAGGCGGCAGGATTATTGTTACAGAACGATTTTTTTGAAGCAAAAGAAAAAGAAAACGCGCAGCTGATAAGCACTCTTACTTCCTGTGTCCGCACCGAATCGGCATATCCGGAATTCGACACCTACTGCGCGCAGAACTTTATTGACAATGCCCTGCGCGGCGGCTTTCCGGTCGACATCGGCGAAAAAACCAACTACTATGCGTATTCGCGCGTGCATGGCGACATGGAACGCGAGTATAACAACTTTGTGGTACTGGATGAATATTTTTCCCAGGGGAACGGCAATTACCGCGATGTAAACCAGAACCGGCGCAGCGATCTTTTCTTTAACCGGAATATCGGCGATGACAATATTCACTTTTTCATGAATCTGATTCAGAGTGACGGCTTTAACCCGCTTAAGGTTATGGGCGTTCGTTTTGTGTTTGAAACCGAAGAAAACAGGAAAAAGTTCCTTGCCGATGCTGCGAGTAACGCAAAAAACATGAACGAACGTTCCGGTTTTGCCGAAAAACTTGCCGCGTTCACGCGCGCTTCCTTAACCATAGGCGGTCTGTTTAATGTTATTGAAGATAATAATATTATTCTTTCTGACCGGAATGCCCTGCTTGCATCGTTCCTGCAATATACCAAAAAGGCAAGCCTTGCCGAGCATGGCGAAGGGTTCTGGTCGGATCACTGGCATTACAATACCGATCTTATCGAAAATTATCTTGCCATTTTCCCGGACAAGTTTGAGCAGTTGCTTTTGGGCCGCCGGGATTATACCTATTACGATGATTGCTATTTTGTCGAACCGCGCAGTATAAAATATATGCATTTCCGGGGCAAACCCGTGCAAATTCGTTCCGTGCGCAAGGATCCGGAAAAGGCGGCGCTTATTGCTTCCCGAAAAAGCGATCCGAATACGGTGCGGGCGGATTACGGAAAAGGCGCTGTGTACTACACCAGTCTTTTGGGAAAACTGTTGGGCCTGGTAGCCAACAAATTTGCCTCGCTTGACCCCGAATGTCTGGGCGTGGAAATGGAATCCGACAAGCCCAACTGGTGCGATGCCCTGAACGGCCTTCCCGCCATTTTTGGTTCATCCAGCGCGGAAAGTCTGGAATTGCTGCGGCTGGTTTCTTTCCTGAACAAGGAACTGGCTGCTCTTGCGCCCGACACCAAAGTCGCTTTTGCCGCTGAAATCGCCGCCTTGTTGAAGGAACTGGTAAGCATTACCAAATCGGCTTCCGGCGACTTTGATTTCTGGGATCGCACTCATACGGTAAAAGAATCGTTCCGTGAAAATACCCGCCTGGGTCTTTCCGGCGCCGATGAAACCTGGACGATAAGTCAAATCCGGGAAATGCTGGCCGTTGTAGAAGAAAAACTGCTGGCAAGCCGCATCAAAATTGAAGGCCTTGCAGTAAACGGCGTTGTGCCCACCTGTTTTGCATTTATCCCTGAGTCGTATGAAATTGACGAAGCTGCCGAAAGCCGTATGTCCCCTGCGACAAAGGCCCGCGCAAAACCGCCTGCCGCTGACGGCCAGGCCGGAGCAACAGCCGCGATGCAGGCAATGGCGGAAGAAAAAACGCCGCCGATAGTAGTCCGTTCATTCAAGCGGAAAGATTTGCCGCTCTTCCTGGAAGGGCCGGTCCATTACCTTAGGCTTTGTCCCGGACAAAAGGTGGCGGAAGATTTCCACCGGAATATGCTGGCAAGCCCGCTCTACGACAAAAAGCTGGATATGATAAAGGTCAATGCGCCCATAGCTTCTGCCGGTCAGGACATTGGCCGCATCACGATTTTTACCCCCGGCTGGCTTGAAAATGAATCGATCTGGCTGCACATGGAATACAAGTACCTCCTTGAAATGCTGCGCAATGATCTGGTCGCGGAATTTTTCGACCTGGCAAAAACCGCTCTGGTTCCTTTCTTTGATCCGGGTGCGTACGGGCGCAGTACTTTTGAAAACGCTTCGTTCCTTGCCAGCTCTGCCCATCCCGATGCATCAACGCATGGCCAGGGTTTTGTTGCCCGCCTTTCCGGCGCAACGGCCGAATTTATCTCTATGTGGATAGCGATGACCTCCGGCCTGACGCCGTTCTCCCTGTGTGCAGACGGCTTGTGCTTTGCCCTGAAACCGCGTCTGCCTGGTAACTTTTTTACCGGCAGTAACACCTTTAGTTTTAATTTTCTGGGTGCTATTGAAGTGGTGTATCATAATGAATCGCGCAAGGATACTTTTGGCCCGCAGCGCGCGGCAGTGCAATCATATCGCATAACGTACAATGACGGAACCAGCGAAGAAATTGCCGGTGTCTGCGTATGCGGCAAGAGCGCCAACGCCATCCGCGACGGAAAAGCCAAACGTTTAGACGTAACGCTTGCGTAATAAAATGAGGAATTTTTTCGAATTTCATCACGCAAAGGCGCAAAGGCGCAAAGACGCAAAGAAGAGAAAAGGGGGGGATCTGCGTTATTTCTTGCTCTTTGCGTTCTTGGCGTCTTGGCGTCTTGGCGTGAAAAAATGGGAGAGAATTTTTTTTCTTACTTGCGTAATATTGCTGGTTGGTATTGTGCCGGTGGGGGCGCAGCAGGGTAATGATCCGGTTTCGTTTATCGGTATGAGGCTGCATGAGCTTATCAGCCGTTTTGGCGTGCCGCAAAGCGTATTTGCATCGCGCGGGGGAAATCACTGGCAGGATGATGTCGTCTTTGTGTACAATGAAGGTGATTTTTACATTTACCGCGACAGGGTATGGCAGGTAGGCGTTAAATCCCTGTTAAATATGAAAATTGGCGATGCCAAGGCAGTTGCCCTATTGGTGCTTGGAGAAGATGCACGGGATATGGGCGATTATCTGCTGTATCCCATTTCCGACAATGCCTGGCCAATCTCGCTGCGCGTTAACTTTAACGCAGGAAAAATAACCGCCATTTTTATATATCGCACGGATTATTAACAAAAGAGGGATAATATGATCGAAGTGTATGGTACTGGGGCGTATTTGGTTAATGGGACTCAGATCATTAGGGATGATGGGGATGCGGCGGCGCGGCTTGCACAGGCAGGGGCTGCGGTTTCCAAAGATGAGGCTCGCAAAGGTACCATTGCGCACGGGATTTTGGCGGCGCATAATTCCGGCGATGCGCATCATTTGCAGTTGAAATTTGACTCGCTTACCTCGCACGATATAACCTATGTTGGCATTATTCAAACGGCGCGCGCCAGCGGCATGGAACAATTTCCCGTGCCGTATGTATTGACCAATTGTCACAACAGCCTGTGTGCGGTTGGCGGCACCATTAACCAGGATGATCATGTATTTGCCTTGAGCGCGGCAAAAAAATACGGCGGTATCTATGTGCCGCCCCACCTTGCCGTCATCCATACCTATAACCGCGAAATGATGGCCGGCTGCGGCAAAATGATTCTTGGTTCCGACAGCCACACCCGCTACGGGGCGCTGGGAACCATGGCCGTTGGTGAAGGCGGCGGCGAATTGGCAAAACAGCTGGTTGGCAGAACCTACGATATTGTCAATCCGCCGGTAGTGGCAGTGTACTTAACCGGCAAACCGGCAGACGGTGTCGGCCCCCACGATGTGGCGCTGGCAATAATAGCCGCGGTTTTCAAAAGCGGTTATGTGAAAAATAAAGTGATGGAATTTGTCGGAGACGGCATTGCCGCGCTGCCGGTGGATTTCCGCAACGGCATTGATGTCATGACTACCGAGACTACCTGCTGGTCATCAATTTGGAAAACCGATGGCCTGGTAAAAGATTATTTGGCGATACGGGGCAGGGAAGGGGATTACCGCGAACTGCAGCCCGCCGCTGCGGCGTATTATGACGGCCTTATCTACGTTGACCTTTCCACCATTGAGCCGTGCATTGCCCTGCCGTTTCATCCCAGTAACGTGTACACGATTAAGGAATTCCAGCAGAATGCACAGGATATTTTGGCAAAAACCGAAGCGGACGGCCTGGAAGCTCTGGGCGTCAAGGTAAACCTTAACCTGAAAGCCAAGTACCGCAGCGGCGGCGCCACCGGCGGCGGTGTGTGGGCGGAGCAGGCGGTTATTGTCGGTTGTGCCGGCGGCATTTTTGACAATATTATGGCGGCCTGCGATATTATGAAGGATAAGTCAATCGGTAACGGCAATTTTACCATGAGCGTATATCCGGAAAGTCAGCCGGTGTTTCTGGAGCTGGTCAAAAACGGCGCGGCAGAAACATTTATGAGCGCCGGTGTGCTGATGCGGGAAGCCTTCTGCGGGCCCTGTTTCGGCGCGGGGGATACGCCTGCCAATGGTGAACTTTCGCTCCGGCACGCTACGCGTAATTTCCCCAACCGCGAAGGCTCAAAACCCAATGAAGGGCAAATTGCGTCAGTGGCGCTCATGGACGCCCGTTCCATTGCCGCTACTGCCATTAACGGCGGCAGAATTACCGCCGCCACGGAATTGGATATTTCTTTTGGCAAATACAAATTTTTCTTTGAACGGGGTATCTATGACCAGCGGGTGTATAATGGAAGCGAAAAATCATGCAGCGAAACCGAATTGGTATTTGGCCCCAATATCAGGGACTGGCCTGCAATGCCGGCCCTGCCGGAAAATCTTTTGGTGCAAATTGCTTCTTTTATTACCGATCCGGTAACCACCACCGATGAACTTATTCCATCCGGTGAAACTTCGTCGTTCCGGTCCAATCCGCTGCGGCTTGCGGAATTTACCCTGAGCAGAAAAGATCCGGGGTATGTGCAGCGTGCAAAAGACATACAGGCGATGGCAGAGAATAAAACATTAGAGCACGTTTATGAACGCATCAAAAGTGTTGCGGGGTGTGAGGGGATTGGGATTGATGATATGGGGATTGGAAGCGCCATTTTTGCCCGCAAGCCTGGTGATGGGTCTGCCCGCGAGCAGGCCGCCTCTTGTCAAAGGGTATTGGGCGCATCGGCCAATTTTGCCCTGGAATACGCCACCAAACGCTATCGCTCGAACCTTATCAACTGGGGAATACTTCCCTTTCTTATCACCGATGAATCGGCCCTGAGTCTTGGCGCGTATGTTTTTTTTCCCGGCATCAGGAAAGCGGTGCAGGAAAAAGCAGAAACCATCACCGGCTATGTATTGGGGGAACATACTGTTGCGATTAAGGCCGCTCTCGGCGATTTAACCGACCCCGAACGGCAAATCCTGATAGACGGCTGCTTGATAAATCATTACAGGAGTGCTTGACACCATACGCGTGTACTTATTGGAAGAAGACCTCTCGCGGAGACGCAGAGGCGCAAAGAACGCAGAGTTTTAGTCCAAATTCTTTCCTTAATCTCTGAAAATCCTCAAAACTAACAGGGATTTTTAGGTTAAGGCAAGTATATCAAACAAAAACTCTGCGAACTCTGCGTCTTTGCGCCTCTGCGAGGTTCTTTTCCTACTAAGTATATACTAAGTACACGCGTATGGTGCTTGACACTTTTATCGTTTTTTGACATAGTTGGAACATAGCGCCTCGGCTAACGCCAGTCGGCGCTTTTTGGCGGCATAGCTCAGTTGGTAGAGCAAACGGCTCATATCCGTTCGGTCATAGGTTCGAGTCCCATTGCCGCTATAAGAATGAGGAATTAGAAATTAGGAATGAGAAATTAAAGAGTGGACCCCCCCTCATTCCTCATTCATTCCTCATTTTCTCTTCCCCTTGTGAGTTTAGCGTATCCCTGTTATAATCATCCCCATGGATAAAAGTACCTTATTGGCTCAAAGCGCGGCTTTGATTGATGTTTGTCGGAAAGAACTGGCAAAGCGTATTGTGGGGCAGCAGGAAATGGTTGATGGGCTGCTTGCCGCCCTTATTGCCGGAGGGCATATACTCCTTGAAGGGGTGCCGGGGCTGGCAAAAACTCTGGCGGTAAAGTGTCTGGCGCAGATTACCGGCCTTGAATTCAAGCGGATACAATTTACCCCGGATTTGCTGCCGGCGGATCTTACCGGAACCATGATCTACGAACAGGCAAAGGGGAGTTTTTCTGTGCGGCGGGGGCCGATTTTTGCCAATGTGATTTTGGCGGATGAAATTAACCGCGCGCCGGCAAAGATGCAATCCGCCCTGCTTGAGGCAATGGAAGAACGGCAGGTTACTATCGGCGAAACCAGTTACCCGCTGCCGGATCCGTTTTTTGTGCTTGCTACCGAAAATCCCATCGAACACGAGGGGACCTATCCGCTGCCGGAAGCAGAGCTTGACCGGTTTTTGCTTAAGCTGCTGGTAACGTATCCCACGCCGGAGCAGGAGCTTGCCATCATCGAGCGCAGTCCGTCTCTGGCTTCCGGCAATGTGGACAGGCGGGAGCCGCTGTCTCCGGTGCTGGACAAAAATGCCATTACCATGCTGCGAAGCGCCGCGGATACCATTTATTTTGACGAGAAAATCACCGAGTATATTGTGTCGATTGTGACTGCGACCAGACCCGTTACGACCAGGTCTGGTTTTGCGGGAAGAATGGCAGATGGCCTGCACCGTTATGTGTCATTTGGGGCGTCTCCCCGCGCGTCAATTGCCCTGCATCGTTGTTCCCGGATTTTTTCCCTTTTTGCGGGCAAGGAATTTGTCGGGCCGGAAGATGTAAAGGCTGCGGCTTATCCGGTATTGCGGCACCGCATAGTGCTTTCCTACGAAGCCGAAGCGGACGGCCTTGATGCCGATGCGGTTATTTCCCGAATATTGTCTCATGTACCGGTACCCTGATTAGGCCTTTTATGGATACCCGCGAACTGCTGAACCGAATAACAAAACTTCCCATTATCGCGGACAGTCTTGCGGATGATATGCTTGCCGGTAATTTTCGTTCGGTGTTCAAGGGTCAGGGCATGGAATTTGACGAGGCGCGGCATTACCAGTGGGGTGATGATGCGCGTGCCATAGACTGGAATGCCAGCGCCCGCCTTGGTACCCCATTTGTCAAAATGTTTCGGGAAGAACGTGAACTGACCATTTTGCTGCTGTTGGATACTTCGGCTTCCATGCACAGCGGAACCGCGAAACTGTGGGGAATGGTACCGGGCACTAATGTCTCTAGCACTAATATGCCCGGTATCGTAAGTCCTTTTGAACAGGCGTTGATTGCTGCCGCTCTTATTGCGTTTTCCGCAGAACGGAGCGGGCAGCGGGTAGGGGCGTTTCTCTTTGATCGGGAGATAGACAGGGTATTTCCGCCTCGCAAGGGAAGGCGTAACGTACTGGCATTTGTTTCCGGCGCATTACAGCGTCACAAGCCCGTGCCCCATGCGCAACGGTCTGACGGCAGTAATCTTCGCGCTGCCATTGCCGGCGCGGGACGTATGCTGAAACGGCGGAGCATGGTGATACTGCTTTCTGATTTTTTCAGTATAGGCTGGGAGCAGGAGTTGGGCGATTTAAGCAACAGGCACGATGTTATTGCCATTCGGGTGAGCGATCCTTTGGATGAGCTTTTACCCGAACTGGGGCTTGTCAGTTTTGTTGACCCTGAAACCGGCTTGCAGTTGGCCGCCCCCACCAGCTCCGAAACTTTTCGTGAAACATGGTCTCAATGGCATAAAGATCGCGCCGATTTATGGCTCAAACTCTGCCGCCGCGCCGGCGTTGCCCATCTTGATCTCCCCATCAACGCCGATGCCGCCGCCACCCTGACACAGTTTTGGCGCCAAAGGGGTAAGTATGGGGACTAGGGACTGGGGACTGGGGACTGGGGACTGGGGTTCGAACTATAATAGCACTTCCGACTTTTCTTCCAGTACTTCGGAGTACGATATTATTTCTAAGTTATACCTCAATAATTCAAATCGCAAACCCCAGTCCCCAGTCCCCAGTCCCCAGTCCCTAATACTTTTCTTCTTTTTTCTTTGTTCTCTGTTCTCTGTTCTTCATGCGCAAGACTGGAGGCAACAAGCCTACATGGTTCCGGCGAAAGTGTACGTCGGCGACAAAGCCCGCCTCATACTGCCCTTGCCGAATAACTTTGTATCTTCTTCATTTCTCATTCCTAATTCCTCATTTCTCATTTTTCCCGACATAACCATTCACCAGGTGACGCTTGAACGGCGGCCTGGGGGGAATTCTCTGGTGATAGAATTTTCGGCGTACAGGCCGGGTATGGTGGAATTGCCGCCGCTTGAGATAGGAGGAGAAATACTCAGCGGCCTTAGTGTTGAGATAAGCTCCATACTTGGTTCCGGCGAATCCGCCATGGTGCTTTCCGATCCGGCGCTGCCTTTAGCCATTCCCGGTACCAGTCTTCTGGTTTATGGAACCATTAGCGTAATAGCGCTGTCATTGCTGCTGGGATCATGGGTTTTATTCTGGGGGCGTAAACGAATGCAGGCCTGGCTGGCAAAGTGGAAACGAAAACGGATGTTTGCCGCAATGTGGGGAACGGAAAAACGCCTGCGCAAGGCTCTTATGAGGGGCATGGTTCCAGATTTGGTCCGGCGGGAGATACTCGATACGCTTTCAACCGAATTTCGCAGTTTTCTTGCATGGTTTACCGGAGAGAATTGCCGGGCAATGACCGCCGCGGAGATTGGCTGCATTGAAGGGGGAGGCGTATTGGACAGCAAATCTTTGGAAATCTTTTTCAGCCGTTGTGATACGGCTCGTTTTAGCGGCTGTGCAATTGGCACCGATGAAGCGTTGGTTTTGCTGGACGAGTTCAAGCAATTTCTTGCGGCAACCGCACAGGATAGTGTAAGATGATGGGTTTTGGGTTTGAGCGGCCGCTCATTGCGGCGGCGGCTCTGGTGATCATTCCGGCGGCACTACTCATTGCCCGGAAACTGGGAAGCCCGTTTACCATATTTGTTCCGCTGGGAGCGCCGGGCGGTGTTCCTTTTAAGGCGCCGGTTAATCTGGGCGGAATCATGCGGGCGCTGAAAATACTGGAATACTGCGGAGCGTTCCTGCTGCTCTTGTGCGCCGCCGGTCCGCTGGTAAAAACATCGGAAACGGTGTGGCTGAACCGCGGGGCGGATATACTGTTTGTATTGGACATTAGTCCCAGCATGGCGGCGCTTGATATGGACAGGGCAAGCCGTTTTTCCATTGCCCGAAAATTACTGAATGATTTTGCGGAGCGCCGCCCGTCGGACGGTATTGGCCTTGTAGTGGTTGGAACGGATGCCGCTCTGCTTGTGCCGCCATCTACCGACCGTGAAGCGCTTGCCCTGCGTTTGCAGAATCTGCGGATTGGCGAAATGGGCGATGGAACTGCGCTGGGCATGGGGCTTGCGGTCGCCGCCTACCACCTTGAAAAATCGACCACACCCAATGGCGCGCGCGCCCCCCGCAGGGCAGTGGTTCTGATCAGTGACGGTGAAAATAATGCCGGGGCCATTCATCCTGAAACTGCCGCCGCAATGATCAGGGATATCGGGGCTTCGTTATGGGTAATTGGCGTTGGTTCCGGCGGTGAAGTCCCCATTGATTATATCGATCCTTTTACCAGAGTGCGCCGCACCGGTATGTTCGATTCCCGCTATGACGTAGATGCCCTTAGGCGGATCAGTACGGCGGGCGGCGGCACATGGATTTCCGCTCCGTCGGCGGACGCTTTTGCCGCAGCCTTTGCCCGCCTTGACGATCAGGAAATGGTGATACGCAGGGCCGGCGCCGTAACCAGAGCCCGTCCCGTTCATCTGCCCTTTATGCTTACTGCCCTTGGCCTTATCTTCATTACCCGTTTTGTCAAACGGTTTTTTCTGGGGGCCTGGTTATGAGCGGGATTATGTTTGACTACCCCCTGGCCTTATTGGGCCTTATGGTTTTTATTCCCATCATTATCCGTGATTATTACTCTCCGCGCGAAAAATATAAACGTACCATTTTGCCCAAACATCTGCGCCTGCGATTGGGCGCATCCCGGATTTTTTTCCGGATTTTTCTTGCCTGCATTATTGTCGCCATGGCCGGCCCGCGCTGGGGAATGGGGCAAACGGCAAATGAATACCGCCGTTTATTGGATGTGGTAATCGCCATAGATGTTTCCCGCAGTATGGAAATTCGCGATGAGCACAACGGCGAATTGTCCCGCCTGGAACGGGGGATGGCAATTGTCGCGGAGGCCGTTACCGCAATGCCGGAAACCCGTTTTGCCGCGGCGATCAGCCGGAACCGGGGTATTGTCGCGGTTCCCCTTACCTGGGACTCGGGCGCGATACTGGCCTTTTTGGAAGCGGCCGGTTCCTCCCTTACCGGCAGGGGAACAAACCTGGAATCGCTGGTTGACGCGGCGGCAGGCGCTTTTCAGCCATCCCATCATCGCCGGGTGATTTTGCTGGTATCCGACGGCGAAGCCTTGTCAGGATCATTGCGGGCGGCCGTTGAACGCTGCAGGCGGGACGATATTATCGTTACCGCGATTGCTGTGGGCAGCGATGAAGGCGCCCCTGTTATTGGGCAGGAGGAAATTATCAGCTGCAGGGATCCAGCCGCCATGCAAATGGCAGCCGGGCAGACCGGCGGCCTGTACATTGACGGAAACAACGAAGACGCCGCGCGGGCGCTTACCAGTCATTTGCGTTCTCTGGGCATTGAATCAAAAACCGGCGGCGCCAGAAAAGAACCTCAGGCCCGCTGGTTCATTTTCACCCTGCTGGCCATAATAACCTTCGCCGCCTCAAAAATAAGCCTATTAGGGAGGCAAAAACAGTGATTGACACCTATTCACGCCTTTGCGTGATGAAATTGGGAATAATATTATTACTCTGCGGGTGTTCGGGGGTTTCGGGGAAGTTGCTTGTCATGGAGGGGAATTTTCAGAAGTCGCGGGGGATGTATACCGGGGCGATTGCTTCTTACCTGAAAGCGCTTGCCTATGCAGAGGCGGCGCCTTATTCCGAATTTGGCCTTGGCTCGGTGTATTTTGCCATGGGCGAGGAAAGGGCGGCGCTGGAGCGTTTTGCCCAGGCGGGGAACCTGCTTGAAGCCTTTCCCCCCGATTCTGGTCAGGAGCTTCGATACCGTATTCATTACAATACCGGCATTGTTTTATTCAGTGACGGCGATTTTTCCGGCGCCGTTGATTCTTTTCGTGAAGCGCTTAAAATTGACGGGGGAAAAAAAGAGGCAAAACGGAATTTGGAGTTAAGCATACGGGCGCTTGTCAGGGAAAACACATCGAATGCGCCTGCAGGCAGCGGCAGCGGCAATGAAGGTGAAGATGAAAGCATGGCGGTATTATTTGGATACATTCGGCAAAAAGAAACCAACCAATGGAAAAGCCGTGAATGGCAGCAGGAAGATAACCATGATGAACTGGACTATTGATATGATTTTTCGTGCTGGTTCGTGGTTGAAAATATTGGGATTATTGTTTTTAACCACGGCGGTGTTTGCGGCGGAACAGGGACCGCAGGTGATTGTTCGCAGTGCTCCTGATAATCCTGTCGCCGGATCAAACTGGACGCTGATCTTGCTTATCGCCCACGATGATCCGGCCAAAACAGAAGTATTGGCGCCGCCTTTTACCGGCGCTCTTTTGCTTGATCAGGTGATTAAGTTACCGCGTCTGTTAAACCCCGCCACCGGACAGATCCTTGCCGGTTCCGGCGATGTACCGCCGGCTTTTGAGCGCTGGACGGCGATGGAATACCGTTTTATACTGGGCAGCGCCGGAACGATCAGTTTTGGCGCGTTTACGGTAATTACTCCGCAGGGGCGGGCGCAAACGGCTCCCTTTGATCTGACAGTGCGGCCGCCGCGGTCTTTGGCAGGGGGGCAGGAGCCGGCGCGGCAGTACCGGCTTGTATGGGAAGGAATTCCGCCGGGCCTGCAAATGGGGGAAAGCGCTGTTTTAAGCCTGCGTGGCAGCTTATTGTCCGAGACCGGACTGTTTGTGCCGGCAGCATCTTTAATGCCGCCGGTGCCGCCGGGGCACATTCTTGTATCCATTCCGCTTACTGCCGCTGAACATCTGGCAGGTGTTGTATTAAAACTGCGCCTTATTCCCCTGCACGCGAGTCCTTTTGTGCTTGAACGGCGTCAAGTTTCGCATAACAATGCCGGCGCTGCAATTATCTTTGAAATACCCGCCCTGCGCATACCGGTAAGCGCGGCGCCTCCGGCGCAAGCGGCCATGCCGGCGGCACGGCCGGAGACATTGCCGGCGGAGAAACCGGCGCCGGCGGTTATAAGACCGCCATTTCCTGCCGGAGACACGGTACAACATAAAGACGTATACCATGCCGCAAAAAAATTATGGGAAGACGGCCAGTACGCCAGAGCGCTGGCAATGCTCAGGCGAAACGAGCAGGGAAGGGGCTTTGCTGTTCTTCGGCGCGAGGCGGAACAGGCTCTTGGTTTTGTGGAAACAAATGACGAAAAAAGAAAAAAATTACGTTCGGCCGTGCTTCTGGAAACAGCCGTTCGCCGAATCCCCGATAATGCCGGAGCGGAGATTGCCCGTTTCAGGGAAGGGCAGCCGGTATTGGTGCGGGTGCCGGCAGCCGCACAACAACCCTGGCTGCAGGTCATTACCAATGATACTGCTGCAATTTCCGGCTGGGTACCGAAAGATGCCGTTCTTTTTGTGAAGGAGTGAGATGAACCGCTAGCGTTTCGAACTAACGTTCGCGGTAAATGATTCTGCCGCGGGTTAAATCGTAGGGGGAAAGGGCGATCCGAACCCGGTCGCCGGGGACAATGCGGATATAATGCTTGCGCATTTTGCCGGAAAGGTGGGCCAGTATTAAATGCCCTTTTTGGTTGTCCAATTCTACTCTGAACATGGTATTGGGAAGGGCTTCGCGCACAATCCCTTCTACTTCTATTGCTTCTTCTTTCGCCACAAGTACTCCTTATCTTATAGTAACGTGTACGCGCATTTGTGTCAAATGGTAAAAAAAACAATACTAAAAAAAAGCCTGACCACTAAAATTATTCGTTTTAGTGGTCAGGCCTGTTCAAGTTTGGTTAGACTATCTTTCTACCGCAATGTCATCAATGTAGATTATATATTCATAGCCGTCACCAGGTTGTGTACAACCATTATAGGTCATTACCGAGACTGCCCAGCCGGTAATTCTGGTTAGTTGTGCTGGAGAGAAGCCGAAGTTCGCGATTGGAATTTCAACCCGCTTAAAGCCATTGGTCAACGACGGCCTTCCCGCTATGGTAAAGTCCACTGATCTGAAGGTTCCCAGGTTAGCCGTTTTATAGGTACCACTACCCGCGCCGTTGGCGTAATTCGCGTTCATACTTAGGCTAAAGCTGAAGGTATCCGATTCAATGCTGGCTATGTTGCCCTTGATATAGAATACCACATTGGTATAAGCGGAAATATCAACGGGGGCGGGGAGATTCCTGCCTGCCCTTGCCGGTATCCTCTGATTTTCAGCTTCACCGGGTCTGCCGGTGGGATCCCGCAGGTATCGGTAATCCCCTGAATAGGCGCCGTTGAACGCATTGGTTCCGGTGGATCTGGCGCGCCAGAGCATCTCATCCCAGTAACCCCGGGCTCCGTTTGATGCGGGAGCATTCACCTCGAAGTTCTCAAGGATTCTCCGGCTGTCATCTTCGATGTCAACACGCATACGGTTACTTTCTATGCGGTTATTCTTTATGTCGGTAAGAGACATACTCAACTCAAAATTACCGCCCGACCTTAATGGGGTAACCGTAGTGCCGGACAGACTGCCATCCGCGCCGTACACATTGTAGCTGTACAGTCTGTTTGGTACCCAGGATCCCCAGCTATAGTTTACATTGCTGCCGGTACTATTCCACATTGTCGCGCTTGCCGTTGGGGCTCCAGCTGCGGCATTGGTGGTGTACCTGAATCCTACCCGGTTGATATTGGCTAAACTGTGGGCCTCAACCGGCACGTTGGGTGTAATTTCCGAGGGATAGGAGTCGGCGATGGTTATGGCCACCATATCTATCTGGGTTGAGGGGATAAATTCAATGTCGTCAATCAACCAGATGGTATTACTGCCCCCGGCATTGCCTTTCCAGAAGAAGACCCGTTTCAAGTTCATGCCTTCTTTGGGATAGGGAACCGGTATTATATAGCGTGTCCAGCCATTGACCTCCTGCGCTGTAATCGGATGGTTAAATTGTGAGTTATTGCCATTCCCGTGCCAAATGGCCAGATTGCCGCCTTCACCAAAACCTGCCCAGTTTGCTGTGTCGCCTCCTGATTCTCGTCTCATCCAGAAGGAGATTGCCCCCGCCCAGCTTACATCAACTGCCTGGGGTACTTCTAGTCCAAAGCCTATTTCTGCATTGGTATATGTTTGTCCTGCCGCTATTGATCTGCTGTTTGGCCCGATCCTGATCGCCCGCCCGCCGTTACGGCCGGCGTTTTGATACGCTGGATTGGTGTCCCACCAGTCAGCAAAATTAATCGCATTCCCATAGGGATAGGCGCTCTGGGTAACAAACAAGCCTGGCAACCTTGGTCCGCCTTTGTAGATTTCCAGATGACCGCGATCCACAAAATTCCAGCTCACCGTCACATTTTGATTTGGCATGGTAAATGACCAGGCATTGCCCACCTGTGTCAGCGGCTGCGTGGGTGATACGGTTGGTCCGGCGGATGCCGCGGCGTATCCTCTTGCGGGCGTTGCCGTAAGGGTCACTATATAACCTGCACGGGCATTTTCTTTTGGTTTTCCATCGGGACTCGCTATCGCCACATTGATCGTACCCGTATTGGCCGGGACTGATTGGGTGGTTATGGTGTGGAACGGCAGAGCGGTCAGTGTTGCTGATATGGTAATGGGTTCAGGGAGCATCATGAAGGACAATTTGGTATCCCCATCCCGTACTACGCTTACGTTACCGCCGCCGCCGGTTCTGGTTACGTTGAAACTGCCTGAGGTGAACGTATAGTCATCCGGATCGTGGATCAGTGTTGCGCTGACCATTTTTCCTTCGCGTATTTTCAGCTGGCCTGGCAGGACATCCTTGCCGGCAGCCCAGGGCGTTAACGCAAGCGTGGCTGCTTTTTTCCCGTTACCATCGGTAAAGCCGTTAAGCGTTACCAGATGCGCCTCTATGCCTTCAATGATGGTAGATACCGTTATGGTTTCAAGTATTTCTACCGGCGGAGCGGCAGGCAGCAGGAATTTCCAGGTTAAGGTGTCTCCGATCCAGGGATCTTCGATAAAGGCAAGCTGGTTTGTAAAGTTGCCGCCTGTTTCACTCAGCGCCTGTATACTGTTTGGCTTGTAGAAGAAGTTTTCGCTGTCATTGAGTTTCAGAGTCAGCGTGACCTCTTCTCCGGCCGCTATTTTTCCAACGCGGTTCAGGCCGTTCACGGTAAAGGTGCCTTCGCCGGGACTGGCTGCCGCGATTTCGGTCTTTACGGTATACATGGGAACCATTCGCCACCGCGCTCCTATGGAAACAACGTCTCCTATTGCGAGTCCGGCAGCGGGCATGGTAAATGACCAGCGGGTGGGGTCAAGGGGGGTATCTTGCGTTACTGTCAGGGAGCCGTTTTTCCAGGTAGCGGTTGGCGGTTCCAATAGCGTGTGGTCATCCTGCAGGTACATGATCATGGTTACCCGTTCGCCTGCCGCGGCCAATCCCTTTACGACAATCGCGTTGCCGCTTTGGTCATTGGGCGTGGCGAGCACAATACGGTATTGTTCTACGGCTGGGTCAAAGAATAACGCGTGCAGGGTAACCGGCTCATTTATCATGAAGAAGGAATATTCACCCCGTCTGCCTGAGCCTTGAAAAGAAGCGACTGCCGCGGTTCTGTCCCCGATGATTTTAAGGCCGCCTGGTTCAAGTTCGAACCCTTCGTTGGGTTCTACGGTAACGGTAATTCTATTATCCCTTGACGCTGCGGTATGGCTTACCGAAAGGATACGGCCGTTAAGCTGCTCTCCAATACCAATGGTGTTCAGTGAACCGGTTACAAATCCGGCCATAATGTATACATTGGCATTGGGCATTTTGAATGTGCGGGTGCTGTCGCTCAATTTTCCGCTGATTGGCGCGCTGGCGACGCTGGTTATAACCGCTTCCAGATAACTGCAATGGAAGGTTGCGTTTGGCTCAATACTAAGGATAACCAATTCATCCTGCATATATATGCCGCTTGCCTTGTCAAGTTTGACCACGCCGTTGGCTGATGACTGGACGTATACCCGATAGGTTTTGCCCGGCCTGTCCGGTGTGCCTACGCCGGATTTATTGGTATTCTGCATATTCATTGGATGCATATACGGGTCCGGACAACTGGTCATACATAACGCTGCGAAAATGCCGGTAATAATAAGGGCAATGTGTATGGTGTGTTTCATGGTATTCCCCTTTCCTATTGATCCCGGTTCCATTTGAATACCCGCACCCAATCCACTTGCAGGGTGCGATCCCGGTATAACTGCGCGCCGCTCAGGAATGTGCCGATTTCTCTGCCATTGCCGTGAGCGCAATCAGGCGCGGCGCACGGAGTTTGGGTATGCTTCCAGTCCAAATCCTGCGCGCGAATGGTATGACCAGTTTCTGAAAATGCCCAGTCATACGGCGGAACTCCCCATGATACACCATCAGCGGGATTACCGTGTACATTGTTACCATTGTTATAATGATCCGCAACATACGCGCCGCTTATGGCCATGTTAAAGGTAATGCAGTGCCCCTGCTCAAAAAAGGCTTCGGTGTGTCCTACGGGATCGCCGCCATGATTATTGGCTTCGATTTCTTCCTTGGCAGCCCAGTTCAGAGTCCATTCAAAAAAGGTTGTTCGGTCTTCATATTCTTCTTCATTGCTTTGCAGGTAGAAAATGATATCCTGATCGTCCCATTTTACGCCGTATACATAAAAATCATCGGACAGATCGGTTGGATGGTCATAGGCGCGGCCTTCATTCCAGTAGCCGTACATATACGACCTGCCTGCGTGTAAGTGGACACCGTAGCGGCGGGGTTTGTCGCCGCTGGTTTCCATGATGTCAATTTCGCCGCAGCGCGGCCATCCGGTAACCCGCATATCGCCGGCATTCCATTCGTTGACACTGGCGCCCAGCATCCAAAAGGCCGGCCACAGGGCTCTTCCCCGCGGCATCTTCATGGATGCTTCCAGCCGGTGCCCGGCTTCTACCGCGTATTTATTCCGCTCGGCTGAACCGTCAAGGTTCAGGGTTCCGGCGGTGGTAATTTTACCGGATGTATAATTTCCTCGATGGGGATCAGCGGGAGTGGGGAACCAACAGCAGCCGCCGGGGCAGTTGTCTACTTTTCGTGCCTCAAGGATAAGTTTACCGCCTCTGACGCTCACATTATCGGGATGGTAAAACTGAAATTCACCATTACCCCAGCCGCCATTACCGTACTGGCCTCCGTGGCCCCAATCGTAATTCCACTTGTTCATGTCAAGCGAGTCACCGTTGAATTCATCCTGCCACACCAGATCGGGGTGCCAGTAGAGCGAGTCTCCCGGTACCAGACCGTGGTCGTAGGGATCACCCCCGCCGGAATAACCGTCCCCCGGTCCGGGACCCGGGCCGTCAGGCCAATTGGGATCCCAGCCCCAGTCCGGATTATGAATCCCTTGTTGCTTGTTTGCTGACCGGCCGGTCAGATTTTCCAGCTGCGGGCAGCCTGCCCAGATTACGAAACTGGCCGTTAATACCAATAACAGTGATTTTTGCAGTAATTGTTTCATCATTTTCCTCCTCGCCTACTCGACACGAATGTATTCAATGTACATGAAATTCTCAATGGAGTTATTGTAATCAGTACCAATTTCCCACCGAATTATCCGACTAAAGCCGTTCTGGCCGTCAACCATATTGGTTTCAAGCAACGGAGCAGGGTCTCCGTTTGTTTGTGTCAACGCACCCCGTTCGCCTTGTCTAAAGCTGCCCAATATTGGAATGCGTATCTCTTGCCATGTATTGGAGAGCGGGTATGCAACTGTTGAATACCTGCCGACATCCCAGTTCCAGTCAGCGGTGCCGGGCGGGTTGGCCGTATTGGACCATACACGGAAGTGGAACGATAAACCCGGCGCATTGGAGCGCGCTCTAATAACAATGTGCGTAACAGGGAATCCCAGGTTGTTCAGATTCAAACGGGTTTGGAGATTTCTGCCGACTGTTCCTTCCAGGTCCCAATCGCGGTATCCATCCCAGCGCCGGTTCATTACCATCAGATACGGTCTGCCGGTTCCGTCTGATTCAAAAGCTGCACGCCACGAAGTTGCGCGGTAGTCGCCAGGACCAGGATTGCCGTAATTACCTTCGATTTCTCCGTTCCATCCCTGATGTTCCATGGCAAATGGCATACAATCTTCAATGGTGTAGAACCGTGTCCCGCTGACCTGGCCGGTTATATTGCCTTGGCTGCCGTCCATAGTAACTCTAAAGTTGTATGGACCGGCGGTATTTGCGGTCAATATCGTTTGAGGACCATTGAGCGAAGCGCCGCCTGACGTCACCGCATAGGCAACGGTATGGTAGCTTGCAAAATTAATATTGCCGGCGAATAAGGAAACCGGTGTTCCGCCAACCGTGTATGCGGCCCTCATGCCGCGGACAATGGTTGATACAGGGGTATTGGTGTCAAGCGAAACAGTATTGGGTGTCCGCAATGTCAGACCGGTAAAGTTTACCGGAGTGGTGATAAATTCGATGTCGTCAATGTACAGGGTTCTGTTTTCTTCAGTATAACTGATCTCTATTTTGAAGAGCTCATTTATAGTGATATTCCTGCTGCTGGGGACTGGTACCAGAATTCTGGTCCAGGCGGTGCCAACTTCAATGCCTTCGTTGCTTTCGCCGGTGTACATGACGCTATGGTCCGTACCGGCGCCAAATTGGACACTCTGTATCCTTGAGCCGTCGGGGCTTCTGACCCAGAATGAAAGCGCGTTTACGGAATTCAGGTTTATTCCCGTGCTTCTGGTTAAGGTAAAACCTGAACCTTGCGGCGCGAATTCATTGGGGCCAATGCGTATTGCCTGACCGCCGCTGCGGCCTTCAAAGTCTGCGTACCAGGGGATATGGCGGCCATAGGTTTCTGTCAATACGACATTATTCAGGGTACCGCTGGAGTACAATTTATCTGTTGATGTTATCGGGGGCAGTACCTGCTCCTGATAGAATCCAACGCTTACCAACACATTCTGTGAGGGCATTGTAAATGAGTAGGTACCCAACATTCCGTCCGTTTGTTCACTAATGACCGTTACCGGCACCGTATTATTGGGAGTATTTACCGGCGCTTTTATTACCAATAAGGAGCCATTGATCAGTTTATAGCCGGACGTTGTCGGGAATGCGGTTACCGCTACGATGCTGTCTTCTTCCGCTTCTACATAACCGTCACCGCCGGGAAGGGCAGGAATGATACTGCCGTTAATGGTAATTTCGCCATTGATGGTGGTGGTATAGATTCGGTGATACGGCTTGGCGCCGGTTTCCGGGAATACTGCCGTAACGGTAATCGTTGCATTGGTTCCGGCAAGGTTTGTCACCGGTGGTACGGCTCCCGCAACGGTGAAGTGGTTGGCCGCTGCCGCTACACCGTTGAAGGTAAAGCCTGTTCTTGCCGTCAGCGTTATGGTTGCCGTGTATGTTGTGTTATTGGTAAAGGTATCGCCGGTAAAGGCAATACCGCCAACGCTCCATGTCACGGTTCCGGTGAACTGGGTTGTGGGGGTAATCGTTGTTGTCGGTGTTCCGCCGGGTGCCGGCCGTGTTATGCCCTGTATGGCTGTAAGCGTAACAACGGCGGGCGCTGTTGCCGGGAATACTGCGGTGACCACGCCGGAGTTGGCAGGGTTTGTCGCCGGTGGGACGGCTCCCGTAACGGTAAAGGTATTTTGTCCTACGCCGGTGAAGGTAAAGCCCGTTTTTGCTGTCAGCCTTATGGTTGCCGTGTATACGACTTCGCCGGCAAAGGTTGTGCCGGTAAAGTCGGTGCCGCCAACGCTCCATTCCACGGTTCCGGTGTACTGCGCTGTTTCGGTGACCTCTGTGACCGGTATTGCCCCGACTGCCGGTGGCGTTACGCCCGCTATGGCCAGGATATCAACGGGGTCTGGCAATGCTGCGGTGGTTTCCGGGAATACTGCGATAATGTAACCGGTGTCCGGATCGTACGTCACCGATTCCGCGCCCGGTATATCAAAGAAGTCTTCATCTACGCCGTCCAGCGTATAGCCCGGTTTTGCCGTGAGCCGTATGCGCGCTGTGTATCGTGTTGAAGGGGCAAAGGTTCCGGTTACTTCCGGATCCCATTCCACTTCTCCGGTGAACTGCGGTGTTTCGGTGACCTCTGTGACCGGTGTTTCCCCGGTTGCCGGCGGCGTTACGCCCGCTATATTGACAATGTCAATGACGGCAGGAGCCGTTTCCGGGAATACCGCGGTAACGGTAATCGTTGCATTGGTTCCGGCAAGGTTTGTCGCCGGTGTTGAGGTTCCTGCAACGGTAAAGGAGTTGGCCGGTACGCCATTAAAGGTAAAGCTCGTTTTTGCCGTCAGCGTTATGGTTGCCGTGTATACGGTTGCGGCGGCAAAGGTATCGCCGGTAAAGGCAGTGCCGCCAACGCTCCATGCCACAAGCCCGGTGAACTGATCGGTTTCAGTGACCTCTGTTGCCGGTGGTTCCCCGAGTACTGGCGGCGTTACGCCTGTTATGGTAAAGATGTCGATAACTGCGTTAAGCGTTGCCGGGAATATCGCAGTGACCTCGCCGGAGTTAGCGTCGTTTGTTGCCGGTACTGCCGTTCCCGCAACGGTAAAGGAGTTGGCCGCTACGCCATTAAGGGTAAAGCCCGGTAATGCCGTCAGCCTTATGGTTGCGATGTACGTAGTTGCGGCGGCAAAGGTTCCGCTTGGATCCGGTACCAATGGATTCGGTGCCCATTGCACGCTTCCGGTATACTGCAGTGTTTCGGTAACCGTTGTGACCGGTGTTGCGCCCAGTACCGGCGGCGTTACGCCCGCTATGGCGAAGATATCAATGGGGGTTGGCGGTACGGATCCGGTTGCCGGGAATACCGCCGTTATGCGCCCTCTGTCTGCATTGTATGTTACTGGAGTTGCACCCGCGACGGTGAAGAAGTCAGCCGCTAAACCTTCTGTGGTAAAACCGTCTTTTGCCGTGAGCGTTATGGTTGCCGTGTATACAGTGTCAGCGGCAAAAGTGTCGATTACGGTCGGAGACCATGTCACCGTTCCGGTGAACTGCTCGGTTTCATCGATAGCCGTTTTCGGTATTCCCTCGAATTCTGGCGGTGTTACGCCCGTTATGGCGGTGATATCAATGGGGGTTAGCGGATTGATCGTAATGCCCTCGACTTCTTTCCAGAACGGGTTGCTGCAGGAGGATAAAATCAAAGCACAAAGCACAAAGAACAAAGCACAAAAAACAAATGGATGTTTCATTTTCATCTCTTAATCCTCCAATATGGTAATTTCGATACGTCTATTGGCCGCCATACCTTCCGGTGTTGCGTTGTCGGCAATAGGACGATCGGCACCATAACCTACTGTGGTGATATTGTCTGCGCTGATAGCTTCGAGCCCAACGAGGTAGTCTGCAATACCGGTTGCCCGTTCCAGAGAAACCCTCATCCTGGATTCTTCCGTATCGGCAAGAGCGGTATGTCCGGCAATCTGTATCCGTACACCAGGCAAGCTCCGTAAGATTTCAGCCATTTCATTGATTTTGGGCAATTCAGAATCCTGCAGTTCCGCCGAGTCGGGCAAGAATTGAATATTCTGGAAAGAAACCCTGATACCTTCATCGGTTACTTCTACCGTGGTGTCCTGGATGTCTCTTTCACCGAATATGGCGGCTATACGCGCGGCCAGGCTTCTGGTGTCCCGTTCACGCGTTGGTCTTTCGACTGCTTCCGGTTTTTTCGGCGAGAAGCGTATACCTGCCATTACGCCGAGCCCCCACACGGCGGGGTAGCCCGCGCGGCCGTAGGGTTCAACGTAAAACTTTTTTCCCAAAGGCACGCGGTATCCGGCACGCAGTTCGGCTACCAGAGGCAGCGGCGCTCCCTCGGCCATAGCGACGTTACCGCCCAGATTGACCTGCGCAAACCATCCGTTAAAGCCGCGTCCCAAAAAATACCAGCGGAATAAACCGCTGAATTCGGCAACAAAAATATCGGAAAAGTTATAGCTGCCGGTTATGGTAACTCCGGCGGCAAAAGGGGCGGCGGTTATAGGCAGGTTGTAATCAAAACCCAACGCAAGCCCGCCGGCAAAATTGACCGGGGTATTCATGTTTACTTCGGGACCAATGCCCAATGCCATTTTGGGCGTTTCATCTTCTGCAAAGACCAATTGCCCCAGCGCCAGAATAAGTGCGCATAGTATAATACTTTGTTTGTTATTCATATAACCTCTTCCTATTGCAGGGGTTTAAGATTGGCCAACACTGCCGAATCATAAGCGGTGTACTTTGGCCGTCTCGCGGTTACTACCACGCTGTAGGTTTTACTGCTGTCCAGATTGCTTATGGTAAAAGTGTACGGATACGGCACATTGTCTTCTGTTATGCTGGTAATTTTAACACCCTGTGTCTTAACCACCGCGGCGCTGGTATGGTTTGATGCGATATAATACAAATCATACTGCACTGCGAATGGATACGAGTGGGTCCATGTACATTCCAGCCCGCCCACGACCGGCGTAACGGTCAATGCCAGCGTCGGATTACCCAGATGATCTATCGTATCAAATTCCTCAATGGTGCGCTCTTCATCTGACCCTACAATATGAATATTGGAATAGATGGTTTGATACCCGTCTTTGCGGGCGGTCATAAAAGCGCTGAGGAATTCGCCTTCTCCCAGCGCAATACTGAGCATATCAAATCGTTCGATATCTAATCTGGTCCATCCAAATTCATAGATGACGTCTTTATTGTCAACGGGGCCCGGACTTACCATATAGTGTAAAAAATATTCATCGGCAGGAGGCGTTGAATCGGTGAACGTATAGGTATATCCTCCAATGTCAGGATAAATCAGCAAACCCGGCGCCTGATAGAACAGCAGTCCTCTGGGTTCGCTTTCGGGCCTGAATGGTCCGGAGCATGACATCATGATGATACATACAGCGATAGTTAGTATTCCAGCAATGTTCTTCATTTCGCTACTCCTTATTGTTCCGCCAGTACATGGCTTATGAGGTGTTCACCACCCGCCGCGGAGATCGTAAATCGAACCCCGGTTACGTTTGCCGGGTTGAATCCTCCCGGTGTAAGGCCTGCAATCGGTATGCGTATGGTATGAATCATGCCGCCGCTGGGGAGCGTAAAGGCATGCGAGAACCAATTGTCAGCGGCGCCGTTTCGTACCGCGAAGGTAAGCGTATTTTGAGGACCGCCTCCATTCTGGTTGATCCGGAACGAAATGTGCGTGTACCCGGTTATGTTTATCGGGGTGGCAAAATGCCGCCATGCGCTGGCATTGGCACCGCGGACCATGCCGGCATAACGTCCAACTTCAAGTGTTTCAACCCAATTGTTAATATGCAAACTCCAATCGTTATTCTGCTGTCCTGTCCAGCCTCCCAAACCAGTTGGGGTCTGGAAATCATCAATTATTAAAATAACAGGAGTCCGCGGGAATACGGCGGTAATAACGCCTGAATTGGCAGCATTTGTTGCGGTCGCGCCCGCAACGGTAAAGTAGTTTTGCCCCACGCCTTGCAGACTAAAGAACGGCTTTGATGTCAGCGTAATGGTTGCCGTGTACACGGTATTGGCAATGAATTTTCCGGCGGCATCAAGACTAGGCGACCATGTTATGGTTCCGGTGTACTGAGCTGATTCAGTAATACTGCTTACTGGAGTAGCAAAGAGAGCCGGACCGCTGACGCCAAGTATGGCGGGGATATTAATAACCTGCACCAGATTACTGACCGTGAAGGAAAGCGTATGAGCGGCTTCCGAGGTGCCAATGCGCGGGCGTATGGTAAAGGAGGAACCAGCTCCTCCGGTTGGCGTGACCAAACCGTTGTTCACCGCGGCCGAACCAGCGGTAACGGCATAGTCAAGATCAAACCAGCCGGAAAGATCAAGCGTTATGCCCATTATATTAATGCCATCCCCTATTTTGTAGTCCGGATAGGTCGCGTGATCCTCGTATATCAGGCTTATTCGCGGTCCATTCCATACCGGGTCTTGCCAGGGCGGATAGGTGAAAAAGCCCTTCATATATTGCCAGGGATTAAAGGGATCCGTCGAATTGAGTACCGCCGCTGCGGCGGGGAAATTGAAACTTTCCACTTTGGGCGTTGTGTAATTGGTTAAGAATTCAATGTTGTCGATAAGTATGGTTTCGCCCGGTTCCATCTCATCAAATTTGATGAAGAATACCCGGGTGATTAAACCGCCTTTGGTTACCGGCGGTATTGGTATGATAAACTGTTTCCAGGTATTTTCTATGGTTGCCGAATCGTCAAGCACGAGCATTTGCTGCGCCGAATTACGATTGCCAAAGCCCACAAATTCAAAGCGTTCAGGCACTGAACGGCAGTCTTTTATCCAGAAGGACAGGGCTCGTGCGTTTGTTGCCCGCAAGTCGATAGCCGGATTAACATTGAGCGACAGCGCGACTTCCTGCCTGCTGCTGCCTGCTCCGGCGATGGGCCGGAATACCCGTATCGCGCGCGTATTGCCGTTATAGCCTCCTACTTCCGCGTTTATTTCCACATTGGAGAGGTGCGATCCGCCATAGTCCCATACATCGGGAATACCGTCAGTGGTGGTGCCCAGTCGTAATCCGCCTTTATAAATGGTCAACGGGCCAAATTGGGTAAAGTTCATGCCTACCGACAAATTGGCTGTTCCCATGGTAAAGCGCCATTGGTTGGGGCCGACCAGTGTCAGGGGGGCTGAACCACCCGTTATTGTTGGCGCTGTGGTAACTTCGTATCCGGGATTCGGAAGGCCCTGAATGGTTATGGTCGCACCCTGCGGCGCTGTGCCGTCTACTTTCAGGCCGGTAATAATAACGGTACCGTTGTTTATTACTCCGCGGGTAACAGAGTAGACGGGAATTCGTTCTACGCCAACGCTGATGTTCATGACCTGTTCGGGCATGGTGAATGTCCAGACGCTGCCGGGAATAACTTCTTGCCGGTTGATTGCGCCGGGCGTGTTGATACTGCTGAATCGATAGTCAGTTCTGTTGGGTATTTGCAGTGACAAGGTTACGGTCTTGCCGGCCCGGATGGTATTGGTGCCGGCAACCAGCGGTGTTACGGCAAGGGAGCCCTGAGTCGGCTGTCCGGTAACGGTCAGGTTAACGACATTCGCGGGGATTTCTTCGAATATGGCGTTAATGGTTACCGGCCCGCCGGGCATGGTAAATGTATATACCCCGTTATTTGGGGTGGGTGTCGCAACACCAGTGGTACTGACCGATCCTGCTCGTACGCGGTAATCTTCGCTGTTCGGAATCAGGCTGAACTGCACCTGGTTCCCGGCCGCTGCGGAGGCGGGCACCGCGATAATGCCGTTGCCGGTCGCATTGGCAGTAATGGTATTGAAAACCGTGCTTTCGGCTACAAACTGCGGGGCTACCGTTACGGCTCCGCTCGGCATAATAAAGGAAAAATCGGTATCATTAATCTGGTTTACCGAGATTCGCTGCCCCCCGCTCGTTACCTGGAGACCACCGGGGTTCAGCTTTTGGCCGGCATTTGGCTGGGCGGTAAGGATAACCGGTATGGTCTCTTGCTGTGCCCCCGCCGGATTGGATATCATGCTGCCGCCTGCCACATCGTTAATCGCGATGCTGTAGAGCTTGTATCCCAGGCTTGCGAAGTTTACGGTGATTGTTACCGCGCCGTCAGGCATGACAAACCGGCAGTAGTTGTTTTCGAGTATTTCATAGTTCAGCGGGTTATGTCCCTGCTTGACCGAAATGCTGCCCATGCGGTATCCCGGATTGGGCGCTATGGTCAGGTATATTATTTCGCCGGGTGCGGCGGCGGGTTTGTCCGTGCTGACAGTGCCGTACACCGACTCACTTATCGCCGTTATGGCATAAATGGTCGGAGGCATTTCCGGAATGTCTGGCGGCAAAGGATCGCCATCAGCAACCGCATTGATGTCGCCGAATTCAACAAAATCAGGCGTTTCGTTCGCCTCAATGAGGCCCTCAGACGCCTTTTCGATTGGGTTGTTGCAGGCCATAACCAGCAAAACCGATAGTATACCTATCAAAGCAATAAGACTTTTCCGCATTGTCTACCCCCGTACAGTTGATTAGAGATTTATCCCCAATTATAATAATAAAATAGCACAGAATTGGTTTTTTTGCAAGAAAAAAATTATTTTTTTTTACCAAAGTACCGTTGGGGGGACTGTTAGAAGAAGGAGAATTGGTAGAGGCGTTGGAGGATGGTGCTGATTTTCTGGCTGTAGGCTGGGTCTGTTGCCCAGGTGCCGGTAAGGCCGTGTATGGTGGGGGCGCGGCCTCGCTGCACAAACCGAAACCGGGGGTTGACCAGTTCCTGATTCAGCGGTTCGGTGGAGCCGTATGCCTTTAGGTGCTGGATATGGGCGCGGACGCCAATGCGGGGGGAGGGGAAATAGAGACCCCGTTCAGGCTGACCGTCCGGGCCGGGGAGGCCGGTGGAGCCAAGCCCGGCGAAATTGTTCATGTCAAAGCTGACCAGGTTGCCGTAGCGCAAATAGCCGGTTTCATGGCACATTTGGGCAAAAGCCACATCGTGGTTTACCCCTTCAATAGCGGCTTCTTCGATATAATAGGCTGCAAGCGCGCGGACATACGCAGGGTCAAGCGTTGCGTTGTTCCACTGCAAAAACCCCATAAGTTTTTCCTGGCTGACCATTCCCTTGCCCATAATGTGCTCCGGCGGTACCGGCCGCTCAGGAATTGCCGGCGGGGGGGCTTTGGGGACGGCTGCGGAGGCGCTTGTCCGTGCATTTTCGGGAATTTCGGGGGTTTCGGGGGTGATTGCGGGATTAACGGCCTCGGGTTTGTGGGAGGGAGCGCTGCTGCAGGAAAAAAAAAGGAATAATACGATGCTCAGGCCGGAAAAAAATAGTTTCATATTTATACTTATCGGGGTATCCAAAACTTTAATAAAGCGATATACTACAAGACATGAAACATACCATATTTGTAATTTTGACTGTCGCTGTACTCTGTGCCTTTGTAGGCTGCGACAAATTCGGCGGCTCTTCTGCGGAAGAGACCTTTGACAAAGATACCAGCTATGCACTGGGAATGGACGTAGGAAGAAGCCTGAAAGCGGATAATCTGTATCCCAATCTTGACGCGTTTGCCAAGGGAATAAAGGATGCCTTGCACGATAATACCCGCTTCACCATGGAAGAGGCCTACCAGATTTTGAATGACTCGTTCAGAGCCCTTTCGGAAAGACGCGAAGAAGAAAGACAGCAGCTTGCGGATAAGAACAAGCAGGATGAACTTGACTTTCTGGCGGAAAACAGCCAAAAGCCGGGGATCACCGTTACCGAAAGCGGACTGCAGTATGAAGTAATTATCGAGGGAAATGGCGACCGGCCGACTGGCGACAATGTCGTGCAGGTACACTATGAAGGCGCTCTGGTTGATGGCACCGTTTTTGACAGTTCCTATCCCCGCGGCGAACCGGTTGAGTTTCCCCTTGGCGGCGTTATTCCCGGCTGGACCGAAGGTCTGCAACTCATGGATGTGGGCAGCAAGTATCGTCTGGTAATACCGTCGGAACTTGGGTACGGCCAATTTGGGATGGGGCAGCAAATACCGCCGTATTCTACATTAATATTTGAAGTTGAACTGCTCGGCATTGTTCGATAAAAGGTACCATACATGAAACGATGGGTTATACCGTTCTGCCTTTTCCTCGCGGCAATGACGGTTCAGGCGAAGGGGATACGGGAAGAAATCGAATTTACCGGTGACAAAGCCCGGGTAAGTTATGCCTTTGGCATGACGGTAGGGGGCGACCTGCAGCAGGCCGGCATGGAGATAGACTATGTCGCCTTTGTTGAAGGGCTGAAATCGGCAATGGAGCAGGAACAGACCCTGATGGACAAGAACGAGGCCCGTGAAGTGGTACAGGAAGCGTTTCAGGCTTCGGTACGCAAGCGGTCAGAGGCATTGCGCTTACAGGAAGAGCTGTTTCTTGCGGAAAATGCCGCCCGTTCTGGAGTACGCGCAACCGAAAGCGGCCTGCAATACGAGGTGCTTGAGGCGTCAGAAGGCGTAAAACCGGCACTCACCGATGTGGTGCTGGTCCATTACGAGGGAAGGCTTGTTGACGGCACCGTTTTTGACAGCTCATACGATCGGGGTAACCCTGAGCAAATCCCGTTGAATATGGTAATACCGGGCTGGTCTGAAGGCTTACAACTGATGAATGTGGGCAGCAAGTACCGGCTCTTCATCCCCTCGCGCATGGCTTACGGCGAGCGCGGGGCAGGGCAGTTTATCCCTCCCTACTCGACATTGATTTTTACCATTGAACTTTTGGGAATAGTAGAAGACGAAGACGACGACGAAGAAGACGACGACTAACGAGCGATTTTTATTCTGAAGACAGAGCCTTCGCCTGCGTGGCTTTCAACTTCCGTTGTGCCGTTGTGTATCAGCGCAATGTGACGGACAATTGAAAGCCCCAGGCCTGTGCCGCCGGTTTCGCGGTTGTGGGCGCGGTCAACGCGGTAGAATCGCTCAAATATCCGTTCCAGATGTTCCGGGGGAATGCCCATTCCCTCATCCTTTACTGCCAATACCACATGATCATGTTCGCTGTACGCCGAAACCCATAGCGCTGTTTTTTTCGGTGAGTATTTTACGCCGTTCTCCAAAAGATTGATCAACGCCTGTATGATAAATGAACCATGGACGGTTGCTTTGAGATCGGCAGGGCAGCTTATGTGTACGGTTATGTTTTTCTTTTTTGCCTGCGGTTCAACTGACAATGCTGCCTCGGTAATGAGCGGGGCAAGCGCTTGTTCTTCCATCATGCCGGACAGGTCAAGGCGATCATTGCCGGCATTTTCCAGATTGGAAAGAACCAATAGATCGTTGGTAAGGTTTTCCATAGTCAGGGCATTTTTATAAATGACTTCCATACACCGGCGGTACGGTCCCATGGTATCGGGAGAGTCCAGCATGGTTTCGGAATAGCCTTTTATCAGTTGGATAGGCGTACGCAGCTCATGGGACACATTGGCAATAAAATCTTTGCGTACCTGCTCCAGTTTGGCCAGGCGGGTAATATCTTCCATGACTATTACCACACCGGCGGGAATCGGCGCGGCAAAAGCCTGAAACCGCTGTTCGGTACGGGTATGCGCGAAACCAGCCCACAGCGACAGTTCCACTTCCAGGGAACGGCCTTCCGCCAAAACCCTGCGGGCGATGTTTTCCAGTTCGGTCGATCGGGTAGCGGCAAGCAGGGATATTTTTTCGGCGCTGCCAGGGCCAAAGAGTGATTGCGCCCGCGGATTTGCCAGATACAGGATCAGTTTGCTGTCCACTGCCAGTACTGCCTCTGACATCCCGTTGAGTATTGCGTTGATCCGCCGGCTTTCCGCCTCTGCCTGTTCCGCCCGCCGGCTGAGTTCTGCGACCATGCCTTCCAATTCAGCTTTCAGCGACAGAACCAGTGAACGGGAAGCCTTGGTTTTGGCTCTATAAAGACCCAGAAGCAGCAATAGGGCAATAATGAGTAAAAAGGCAAGGATGACGAGTAGTACCATGTAAGTCTCTGTTCAAAAAGTAATACAATAGGGCAATTTGATCAATGTGTCAAAATGACCCACGTTTTTGGTTGTTTTAAGCCAGAAATTCATGAAATTCATCATTTTTTACGAAAATTTGCTTTTGGGGTATTGATTTTTATATAAAAATTGCTTAAAAAGATGTTATGAATGAAAGTAATCAACAACCGAATGCGTTTAAAGCTCTATTTCTGGGGAAACGCTATTTTCAGCTTACGAATGTTAGTGAACAGGTAAGATATCTGATCATGAATACGATATTCATGATCGCCGTCGTTCCTTTAACGATATTCGGCATACAAGGGATGTCTATAGACACTACCAGAGCCACAATCAACTTTGCCATCGCAATAGCGGCATTGGGGACGCTGATAGCGATGCGTTCGAAGATACCATTGAAATTTATACCGATACCAACGGTTATAATGTATGGGTCCTATTGTGTCTTCCTTCTTTATAACGGTACTCTGCATTTGTGGGTATCGATTTGGTTGTTTTCATACCCATTGGTATCGATTTTCTTATGCAGAATGACCTTGGGAGTAATAAAATCCACCATAGTTATTGTTGCGGCTGCGGTATTGTTATACAGTCCCGGGACTGCGGCTTTTGAAATGGAAGGGGCAATAAAGTTCAGGTACATAGCGGGTTATATTTTTATCTTTGCTTTAACAATGGTTTTTGAATATGTCGGCATATTAAAAGACAGAAAGGAAGCAATCCTGAGCGCTGAACTAAACAATGAACGGGACAATCTAAAGAAAGAAGTAGAAAAAGCAACCGCTGATGTTACCGCTCATTTAAAGAAAGCAACCGCAGATGGAGATAAACTCAGTAATGTTGTCCAGGAATCTTCCAGAGCCTTAAACGTCATTCATGGAAATACCGAGGAAACGCTCATTGAAACCACTACCCAGTTAAAATCAGTTGAGCAAACTTCAGAATATATTTCACAAATAGTCAAATCGATTAATAATCTTGAAGAAGCGGTTGAATCGCAAGCCTCGCATATAAGTACTTCTTCGGCATCTATCGAACAGATGGTCGCCAATATTGATTCTATCCGTTCAATAACAAACGATATAACCAAAATAACCGATAATCTGGCTCTGGCATCCGCATCCGGTAATGAAAAAATGCAAAAACTTTCTGTAGAGGTAGAAAACCTGCATGAAAGAGCGGTAATGCTGCAGGAAGCAAATAAAATAATACAGGATATTTCCTCTAAAACCAACCTTCTTGCCATGAATGCCGCCATTGAAGCGGCTCATGCAGGAGAAAGCGGGAAGGGTTTTGCGGTTGTCGCCGATGAAATCCGAAAACTTGCAGAAATGGCCAGTAAGGAATCAAAACACATCAAAGAAGAAATTAAAAATATGGATAAATCCATTAAAAGTATTGGCGGTGTTACCGGAGAAACCGTTAAATCCATGAATTTAATATTTAACGATATAAAGACAATGGATAGCGCCTTTGCACAGGTTAATAGCGCGATAGAAGAACAGGCAGGAGGCGGGGCTCAAATTCTTAAAGCGATTTCCTCCATTAAAAACGAGACAGAAATTGTGCGTACAGGAAGTGAAGATATCCAAACACAGAGCGGCTCAATTTTTAATGAAATGCAGAAATTGCAGCAAATTTCCGGAAACGTTACCCGAAAAGTAAACGAAGTAAATGAAGCCAGCAAGCAAATATCAACGGTTTTGGAAAGCGCCAAGGAAATTATCGCTTCTTAAGAATTTCAAGGGGCAGGGTTTATTCGGGTACTTTTAGACGATAGCCTACGCCCCTGATGGTTTCAATCATTTCGCCTGCCTCGCCCAGCTTTTTGCGCAAGCCGAGTATCTGTACATCAACCGAACGATCGGTTACCGGGTAATCCGGCCCGCGAATGGCGTTGATGATCTGGCTGCGGGTAAACACTATATCGGGATGGGAAAGGAAGTGCTGCAGCAGGGCAAATTCAGTGGCGAATAAATCCAGGGATTTGTCGTGCAGGAACGCTGCGTGGCGGTCGGCGTCCAGCTTTAGGCCGCCATGCTGCCATACCCGTAATTTTACCTTTGAGCCGCTTTCTTCCTGCCGCCGTAAGCCCGCGCGAATCCGGGCAATGAGTACTTTGGGACTGTAAGGCTTAACGACATAATCGTCCGCCCCCAGTTCCAGTCCGGTAATAATATCGGATTCTTCGCCTCTGGCGGTGGTCATTATCACCGGTGTGTTCCGGTATTGTTCATGTTCTTTTATTTTTTTGAGAACCCGTAATCCGTCCATGCCCGGCAGCATAATATCCAGCAGTATGCAGTTCACTTTGTTTTTTTTCAGGTAATCAAGCCCTTCTTCGCCGGTTTTTGCCTGAGCCAGCTTCCAGCCTTCTCTGGTCATGGAAAATGAAAGCAATTCCTGAATTTCGGGGTCGTCTTCGATGATGAGGATGGTTGCTTTGCAAGCAACTTCTGCTTTGCAAGCAGATTCTGCTTTCGCATCCATTATTGATTCAATTCCTCATGTCTGCCTTCAACCATGTAGATAACCGCTTCACAGATATTGGTGACATGATCGCCCAGCCTTTCCAGATAACTTGAGGTGTTTAACAGGCGTATTGCTTTTTTGGTGAGTTTGGGCTGTTCCTTTATCAACGCCATCACTTCTTCGATAAGGGTCTTGTGTTCCGTATCGATTATATCGTCAAGGGCGGCGGCATTTCGCGCTCCATCCGCATCCTGTGACAAAAACGCCGAAATGGCGGCTCGAATCATCTGCTGGCCGGTTTCTGCCATCCGCTCCAGGTGTTCCATTGAACGGAATGACGGCTTGTCGCTGAATTTGATGGCAGCCTTTGCCAGATGCACCGCATGATCGCCAATGCGCTCAAGGTTGCTGGTCAGCTTGAAAATGGTAACCAATTCCCGCAGATCCCGCGCTACCGGCTGCTGGGTGGCAATCACAATGGCAGCCTCATCCTCGATTTTGATCTGCATGGCATTGATCACCGCGTCATCCGCCTTGACCTCTTTTGCCAGCTCGACATCATTGTTTCGCAGGGCGTTGAGCGCCTTGCCTAAATCTTCCTCAACCCGTGTGGCCATGGCAAGAATGTCATGCCGCAGCCGGTTAAGTTCTTCCAAAAAAGCTATTCGTGTTTTCATCTGGACTCCCATTATAGGAAATATGCGCCCTCCTTGTTAAGTAGCTGTAAAGCGAATATTAAAAATTCGTTAAAAATAACCCGCCCAATCGGGCTTATTACCAGTTGGTACTTTTGGCAGGATTGTGTATAATAAAATATGCTGCATTTGGGTATTGATGTGGGGTCGGTCACGGTAAAAGCGGTGCTTATCCGGCCTGAAACAAAAGAAGTGCTGTTTTCCGGTTATGAACGGCACCATGCGTGCCAGAGTGAAAAAGTATACGGGTTTCTCAAAGAGATTTTTGCGCGGTTTCCCCATGAAAATTTCCGGCTTGCCCTGTGCGGGTCGGGGGGCAGAACCATTGCGGAAATGATTCATGCGCCGTATATACAGGAAGTGGTTGCCAATTCCATCGCAATACGGACCTTTTACCCCCAGGCCAGGGTTGCCGTGGAACTGGGCGGGCAGGACGCAAAAATAGTCTTTTTTTATAAGGATAAAAGTACCGGCCAGTTGATGGTTGGGGATATGCGCATGAACGGGAGCTGCGCGGGCGGGACCGGCGCGTTTATTGACGAAATAGCCTCCCTATTGCGTACTCCGGTTGAAGCATTTGATGCCCTTGCCGCCAAAGGTACCCAGGTGTACGATATATCCGGGCGCTGCGGGGTTTTTGCCAAAACCGATATACAGCCCCTGTTGAATCAGGGCGGCCTGCTGCCCGATATTGCCCTTTCCACCTTTCATGCCATTGCAAAACAGACCATTGGCGGTTTGGCCCAGGGGCTTGAGCTTAAGCCGCCGGTTGTTTTTGAAGGCGGGCCGCTGACCTTTAATCCTACCCTTATCAGGGTTTTTGCCGAACGGCTTGGCCTGGCCGAGGCCGATATTATCCGGCCGCCAAACAGCGAACTTCTGGTTGCCTACGGCGCAGCCCTTTCGGTTGGCGAGCTGTTTAAGGATTATAGTTCCAATTTCAGTCAAGAGGCGGCGCTTACGTCCCTTTCCATGTACCGCGAAGTAGTAACGCTCAATACCGAAAATACCGATCAGGTTTTCTTTGCAAACCAGAATGAACGGAAAGCCTTTGAGGAACGCCACCGGCTGCATACGATTAACAACGATCTTGCCGCGTTGAAGCGGGAATATGGCGATACGCTCAAGGTATTTCTGGGAATTGACGCGGGATCAACTACCACTAAATTTGTTTTAATGGACGAAGATGAAAACGTTGTTGATTATTTTTACAATCCCAACAGAGGTGAGCCGCTCAGGGTGATAAAGCAGGGACTGCTTGCTATGCGGACGAAATACCGCGATGCCGGTATCAATCTTGAAATTATCGCTTTGGGCACCACCGGCTATGGGGAACTGTTATTTGACAAGGCTCTGGGCGCGGATTTTCATACGGTGGAAACGGTCGCTCATGTCGCAGCCGCGCAAAAATATATTCCCGGCGTAACGTTTATCATGGATATCGGCGGTCAGGACATGAAGGCCATTAATATCGCTAATGGTATTGTTACCAATATTACGGTAAATGAAGCCTGTTCTTCCGGCTGCGGGTCCTTTCTGGAAACCTTTGCGGAAACTCTGCATATTCCGGTTGACAAAATCGCCGAGGTAGCTTTTAACGCAAAAACTCCCGCGAAATTGGGCAGCCGCTGTACGGTATTTATGAACAGCACCATTATCACCGAGCAGAAAAACGGCAAACAAGCTGATGATATTATGGCAGGGCTATGCCGTTCGATAGTTGAAAATGTGTTTACCAAAGTAGTGCGTATTTCCAATCCGACTCAGCTGGGGAATACCATAGTGGTGCAGGGCGGTACTCTTAAAAATGACGCGGTACTCAGGGCATTTGAACAATATCTGGGCAAATTGGTGGTGCGCGCCCCCTTTCCCGGAGAGATGGGCGCTATTGGCATAGCGCTGCTGACCAAACGGAAAATTCTGGAACATGGCTATACTTCGCCCCATGGTCCCAGTGATCGTACGCGTTTTATTGGTTTTGCCGCGCTGGAACAATTTGACTATACTCAGGAAGCCAATGTCATATGCCCATTCTGCAGTAATAACTGCAATCGTACTCTGGTGCGTTTCTGGAATAATTTAACCTGGGTTACCGGTAATCGCTGCGAACGCGGTGAACTTATAGGCAATCCGCAGGATCATATTGTACGGAATGAAGCTGCAAAAATAACAAGCGTGATGAATGCTGTTCCCGATATGACCAAAATCCGGGATGAATTGCTTTTTAAGGATTATGCCTTTACGCCGTTATTGCCGGCGCGCGATATTACCATTGGCTTGCCGCGGGTACTGGATTTTTGGCGGAATATGCCTTTCTGGAAAGTGTTCTGGGGCGCTTTGGGATTTAAGACAAAAGTATCGCGCCGCAGTTCCCGGCTCCTGTACGAAAAGGGCCTGCAGTATGTGGCTTCCGATACGGTCTGTTTCCCCGCAAAACTGGTTCACGGGCATATTCAGGATTTAATTGAAAGCAAGGTAGACCGCATTTTCTTTCCGCAGCTAAACCGGCTGCCGCCGGATAATCCGGAGCCGTCCAGCACTTTTACCTGTCCGGTTTTGAAAGGGTATCCGCTTTCCATTAAGTGTTCGGATAACCCCGATGAAAAACATAATATCCCGCTGGATTCGCCGATATGCCACTGGTTTTCACAAAAGGACATGGAATTTCAACTGTGCCGTTATGTGAAAGAAACATTCAATATTGCTGAAAAAACCACGCTGGCTGCCATAAGGCAGGGGGAAAAAGCCCTGGAGGAATTTAACTGCGCTCTGGTGAAAAACGGCGAAAAAATTATTAAAGATGTTGAAAAGGAAGGCGCGTTTGCCGTTGTTATCGCAGGACGGCATTACCAGTACGATGAACATATCAATCACAATTTGTCACGCTATTTTACCGGCGCCGGCGTGCCGGTACTAACGCTGGATTCCCTTCCCAATTTGGGAAATGTCCGGCTGGATAAATCGCGGATTGAAATAACCAATAACAACCATGCCCGCCTGCTTTCCGGCGCCATTGTTGCCGCGGAGCATCCTGCGCTGGAATATGTGGATATTTTCAGTTTCGGCTGCGGGCACGATGCCCTGTACACCGATGAAATTGTCCGTATCATGGACAAAATTTCCGGCAAATCCCCGCTGATATTAAAAATGGACGAAAGTGAAATTGCCGGGCCGCTGCGTATTCGGGTGCGTTCATTTCTGGAAACGGTCGCGATACGCCGGAAAAAAGTTACTCATAACGTAAAACCTTTGGGTGATCCGTATCCGGTAAAATGCCTCAAAAAAGACCAGGGCAAAACGATCCTGATACCCAATGCAAGCCGGGCATTTTGTCATGTTTTAAGCGCCAGCCTGTGCAATGACGGTCATCAGGCAGTACCGCTGCCCCTGGGCGGCGCTGAAGCGATTGCGATGGGGAAAAAATATGTGCATAACGATATGTGTCTTCCCGCGCAGATTGTCATTGGCGAAGCCATTCTTGCCCTGAAAAGCGGCAAATATGATCCCAACAATACCGTCGTAGGGACTGCAAAAGTACTCTGCGACTGCCGCCTTGCCAATTACCTGCCGCTTGCCAGAAAGGCTCTGGACGAAGCGGGCTTCCCCCAGGTGCCGCTTATTACCACCGATCAGATAGATTCAAAAAATGCGCATCCGGGTGTGCATTTTGGGCTTATGACGTATGCCAAAACGATATGGGGCCTTGTGCAGACCGATACGCTGGAATTCCTGCGGCGTAAAATACGGCCGTACGAAATCCACATTGGTGAAACCGATGCCATTGTGGAAAATGCTTTTATCGACATTGCCAGAGGTATCAAAAAAGGCGGTATCCGTGGTTCGATGAAGCCTTTCAAAAAGGCCATGTTTGATTTATGCAAAATCCGGTATGACCGATCCAAACTGAAAGAGCCGGTCCTTATTCAGGGTGAATACCTCTTAACCTTTCATCCCGGTTCAAATCAGGAAATAGAAAAATATCTGGAAAAAAACGGCATGGAAGTCATTTTCCCCCGTATGTCCGGCATTTACCGTCATTTGTTCCTGCAGCATACCATTGCCGAGATGCAGGAATTCAGGGTAAAGCATAAACTGTACGATAAACTGTATGCGGTTGCCGGTAATGCGTTTATGGATGCGGCGATACGGTCCGCCGATAAAATTGCCGCAAAGCATCCTTTGTATGAGCGGGATTTAACGCTGCAGGAAAAGGCACAATACAGCGATGAAATTATACATCATTCGATATTGTCCGGGGAATCGTTTTTAATAACAGCGGATATTCTCCATTATGCCGAACAGGGTGTGCGTTCTTTTGTGATACTTCAGCCCTTTGGCTGTCTGCCCAACCATATTTGCGGGCGCGGCGTTATCAAAAAGATCAAGGAGATACATCCTGACATTCAGATTCTGCCCCTGGATTACGATCCCGATGTCAGCTTTGCCAACATAGAAAACCGCATCCAAATGCTCATACTCAATGCCCGTTATCTGAAGCGGTAGCCGAGGGCTATTTTGAGGGTGGGGCTGCCGGTAAGTCCTGCCAGTTTGGGGTCAGTAACGTTCATTGGCGGATTTTTGACCACTTCAAGCGCGCCCATTTCGTAAGAGGTGGGCAGCCTGAATCCGAACAGCAATTCGCTGCGCAGAAACAGCGGGCCGGTGATAATAAAGTCCAGCCCCGCGCCAACATTTATCCAGAGAGAGTTCCACGCGGAAAGAGGGTAGGGCTTCTCATCTTTGTCTCTGTCTGTCATTACGCTGCCTTTTGAGCGGTCATATGTTACTTTTATATCTCCATCAGGCGTCCGTCTTTGCATCAACGCAATTTGATACTCAACGCCAAACAGGGGGAACCAAATCGTTCTTGGATTAATCATAAACGGATATTTTCCCAATAGGGAAAACCCCAGACTGGTCTCGTTCCCTGTGCCTTTGCTATTGGGAAATGCGGTGTTGCTAAAAATTATATCTTCTTCGTAAGTATTAGCCCCGCCCTTGAACATGACGGCAAATTCCACATAGGTGGCATCAAAAAATAAAAATCCCGCATAGTCCAGCCGGTCCATATTTTGGCTTGATGTTATGTCTCCGCCTTCCAGCGTGTACCGGGTGAAGGTGTAACCCAAAAGCCCGCCGCCACCAGCGCTGAGGCTGAGGCTGGGGGAGGAGTCTGCGGCAAACACCGGTATTGTCAGCAATACGCATACAAGAATAAGGCCAGTTTTTTTCATTATTACGGCCCTGTCGTTATTTCAGGATCGTTACAAACAATGTCGTTGTACAAAGCCAGCGCCTTTGCGCCTAATTGCAATATTGCAGGTCCATCACGAAAATCTATCAGATCATTCCAGTTGATGCTTGCCTTTCCTTTGTTCAGGTCATAGCCGCCTTTTGCCCAAATGGCATCAACCCCGTGCGCAGATGTATCCTGCGGGCTTATCATTATCGAAAAGTATATTGATGTGCCCGACCAGGGGCCGGTGACCAGGTTGGGGTTTTTATCATTAGGATCAAAAAGATGATTGGGTTGTTCCAGCTGCATGGTTACTGTGTATGTGCCATTGGCTAAGGTACCTTCGGAAACGGTTGCCATTCCCTTGGAAGCAGGATCCTTATTTGCATCCATATAATTCGAAGCGTTCAGATACACCTTGAACGTAGTCAAGGGAATCGCTGTACTGCTCTTATCTACCGTAAAACTGGCGGGAATATTAAATACGGTAACCGTGCCGATGGAAATATCAGCATCTGGTTCTTCCGAGCATCCCGCAAAACACAATACCAAAATCAGGAATAATACACTATATTTCTTCATGTCACTATAATATCACACAGTACCGGAAAAATCAATATAGTTATTGCACTTTTTTTGAAAAAAGTCTAAAATATGACTATTATGGGAATAACTGAACGAAAAGAACGCGAGAAAAATGAACGCCGCAAGACCATTTTGAACTGCGCCCGGGAACTGATCCTGTTGCAGGGGGTGGAACGGGTAAGTATGGAGGATATTGCCCGCAAAGCGGAACTTTCCAAAGCGACCTTGTATTTGTATTTTTCCGGCAAGGAAGTCATTTTTAATGAAATCGGCGAGGAGTCGGCCAGGGTTTTTCTGGAGCGCCTGCAGCCCTTTTCGGCAAGCGGCCTTACCGGCATACATGCCCTGAAAAGTTTATGGCGCAGCTATGTGGAGCTGTTCGGCGACTCCGATGAAATGATTATCATTTTTAAGGTACGCAGTTTTTTGAATCCCGGTTTGCCGTTTGTTTCACTGGAAGGCGAAAGCAAATCCCCTTATGTAGACGCCATTCTTGCCGCCATGAAAACCATTATTGAACAGTGCAAGGCCGAAGGTGTGTTTGATCCCAATCTGGATTCCGATATGGCAACCCGTTTGTTGCTTTCGATGTTTTCCCATGCGGTGGACAGCGCTGCCCGCATGCCCCCGGAAGCCAGAAAATCCCCCGCCCTTATCATGGAGATGGCAAAATACTTTCAAATCATCATCTGCGGCTTTGCCCGCGAAGGCATTGACCGCGCCTCCCTGGACATTATGGGCTTTTCGGGTTGAATCAAATAAAAAGTGATGCTATAATTCCAGCATAAGTCATTTTTTGAGGAGAAATTTATGCCAAATATTATACCAAATATAGATTTATTGGAAAATTATAATGCGATTTCCGAATTATGCCATAAGTATCCTGAACCAATTTTTATAACAAAAAATGGAGCTGGCGATCTTGCTTTGATGAGCGTTGAAACCTATGAATTATTGGCTGGAAAAATAGAATTATATTCCTTACTTGGAGAAGGTCTTGATCAGGTAAAGCAAGGCAAGGTAAAACCCATAAAAGGAGCAATAAATTCCATTCGGGAAAAAATTAACCAATGAATTATTCGGTGAATATTACGGATATTGCTGAAGGTGATATTTTATCCACGGTAGAATATATTGCTGAAGTATTACAAAATACCATAGCAGCCAATAATCTATTGGATGAAATTGAAAAATGTGAAATAAAACTTGAATATACGCCCCATATATATCCGTTTGTTTCCGATGAGTATTTAGCAAAAAAAGGAATTAAGTTTATAATGATAAAAAATTATATAATATTTTTTGTAATAAATGAAGACGACAATATTGTAAATGTTATCAGGTTTTTACACGGCAGAAGAGACTGGAAAAATATACTAAGAGAAAATGTGTAAAACAATGAGAGGGCGCTTGCAAACTGTGAACTTTTGGTTCGAAAGCGCCCTTGTCAACAATGGAATAATGCCCAGCCTTACTTTCTGATGTAGTCTCTGCCCATTAATGCCTGGGATATGGCAGAGAGAGATATATCATCTTCATCCGCTTCAGGATCAGGAGGCTCAGGAGGAAAATACACCGTTACCGTAATAATTTCATCAAAAAGTTTGGTATACGTCAGCTCAATATCAACTGCAACAGGTTCATAGGGATTTGACAATATCAGGTTGAGTAAATGAGTATTTGATCCCATGTTTTTTGCAGTTCCGGTAATAGTGGTATTTGTCCATTGGTCGTTTGTGTCTGTTATTTTACCGTATACTACTGTTCCTATGGTGATTTCCATAGCTTCAAGTTCTTCTACCTTCTCTGGATCATCCGGGAAAGCTATAAATGCAACCTGAAATCCCAGATTTTCATCAATTGTAAATTCCAGGGTAGGATTAACAAGATCATCCACAAAAGTCATATTTGCCGGTGTTGTTTTTGTTTCATCGCCATTTGGACAGCCGGTTAAACATAACGGTACTAATAAAATCGTTAACGCTAATACGGTAATTCTTTTCATGTTTTATCTCCTTAATTATGGTCTTGGAATACTGACTTTGGAAGCCGCATTCGCATTTTCAATCCAGTCTAGGGTAATGGGGTATCTGCTGTTTGCGACAACCCAGCTGCCATCGGCAATATTGCCATTAGGTGCAATGAATTCATCACAATTTACGCAATCACAATAATTTACGTGAGTGGGCCGTATTTGATGCGCGCGGTATGTCGCATGGTTGTTTAAATCAATGTTGTTTTCGTGATATACAAAATACATGGTTGCCTGAACGCTGGTAGTCGCGCTTAAGAGTGTTACGGTATACCGGTCAAATGCATGGTATTTTACAAACCTGAAGTTTTCATCAATAAAAAAGGTGATGGTGCTGTGCGCGTATCCTGTTGCAGTCATGGTAACATCTCCTGACCATTGAATATTAACCCGATTGCCTGTCCTGTCGCCATTCATAAGGATTGAAAACTGGAACATACCGTTGCGGTGTGATAATGCACCATTGGTTGTAGTCCGAATTAATCCTTCCGGGGCACTTGATCGGCCGCTTGTAAGGTTGTTTCCTATTGTTGTTGGATCAGTAAACATAAATTCATGCAGACTATCGAAACCATTATTTATATCATAGGGAATAAAATTAAACGGATCCTGTCTGAATCTATTATGAAATGCTGCCCAGATTGTGGTAGTATGACCGGCTAAGATCGAGTTTCTATCCGCCCAACGGTCTGCAACTGTACTGGGAGTAACTGCACCTGTTGCGTCTGTTCCGTCAACGATGTTGGTATTTCCGCCATTAGAACGGCCATACAGGAATTCACCGTCATAGTGCCATTCACGTAAATTGGTGGCATCCGCTGAACCAGATAATCCTCCATGCCCCCTTGAAAAGGTTGCTCCATAAAGATTAACCGGGTTTCCGCTGCTATCATAGTTAATGATGGTGTGTGCACGCGCTTGCGTAGTGGGGCCTAATGATACCGGCGCAGCCCTTCCATGGCTGAACATTTCCACTGCGCCGTATTCGCTTGCCTTTGCATACGCCATATTATACAAACGAAGCTCTATATTCGATGAGTTTATCGGCGCGCTGTCAACCGGTTCACTGCCAAATATTGTCGAGACCACAATGTCTGTTATCTCAATAAGGTCATTGTGAATAATGGTATGCTGACGCACATTGCTTGCAAGTGTTATGGATTCATTTCCCGAAATTATGTTGGTTGTAAGTGTGCCGCCGGCAATTGCAAGACCGCTGTAGGTATAGGTCAATGTAATATCACCGACCGGGTTAAATGGAGTGCCTGCCTCATTTTCAAAAGACCAGCTTACCACTGTGTTAATTATGGATTCCTGGATACTGGTTTTTACAAAAATGGTGTCGAAATCAGCAGTTTGCACCCTTGATATTGTATCGTTAAGTCCTGCATATCTTGCAACAACAACGAACCTGTTCTTTCCGCCTTGCTCCAGATCGATTGTTCTATCATCACCTGGAGTTATCGGCAGCGTATTTGTTTCAGGATCATCTATTATTTGCTGGGCAGTTTCATTGCCGCTTGTTTGGAGATAATATAGGGTATAACTGTCAGCTGGCGGGTTTGTCGCTGTAAGAGAATAACTTAATACACCGGGGGCAGCAGTCGGGCTTGCGGTGAATCTGCTCGCTGCGGACAAGTCTTGTAACCAGTCGATATTGACAGTCCGCGCTGTTGCATCCAGATCACCTAACCCGTTATATTTTGCAACAAGAGTAACTCTGTTGTTTCCTGCTGGTAACGGAATTGTTCCCGATGTTTCTGTTAATGGTATTTCTACCCTGTTAGTATTGGTTTTTATTGCAGAAGTAGCGCCGG
>WQXQ01000003.1 GCA_009784775.1 Treponema sp. | reverse complement strand
TGTATTGTTATTGACCGCAACGACCCAATGGGAACACAAACCCGCTACGGTCACCGGCGGCCCATCGGTTATGCCACGGTCGGCGGCGTTTTAAGCCAGTCCTGGTATGTAACGCTGGACAGCACGGCTCTGGAATCGGGCCGCGTTACCGCGCACGTTCTGGTATACGATACGGCAGGCAATGTGAACTACATTAACCAACGGCTGATGATCCTGAACGATATTCCCCGCATATCCCACATTACTCTGGGTACCGACATCCTTGGCACTGCGGACAATGGATCGGCAACCATTGCTACGCTTGGCGATGGTGTCAGCGAAGAAATTGTCATTGATACCAGAACCCTTAACACATACAACGTAGTGTATGACGAAGCGTTTAATGTGCGGAATGGCCTGCTGGCCATGAAGGTGGAAACATCACAGGCTATAGTCGACAAACCCCGGAATTTCCGTGTTGAATATGTTTCCAATGCAACGGAAATAATCCTGGATGAAACAACGTATCAGCGAATCAGGGCGGGCAAGGTATATATCATTAACAACCCCGGCCATCTTAATCCGGGACCGGAAGAATACCGCTTCCCCTGGGGCAGCTTTGGTATGCCGGGTGAAACACCGCGGCGCGGCCTTGCGTTTATGGCTATAGAAGACGGCGATAACCCCACTCTGGATATACCGGAAGGTGATTACGGTAATCCTTCGGTGTGGGAACTAAACAGCTCTTACTATAATCTGAGCGGGGATATTACTTCCATATCCAATCCTCACGGCGGCGGCGTTACCAATAACAGGCTCTTGCGTACTTTACCATCCGCTTTGGCGCTTCCTGACATTCATTATCTAACAAGTGCCGGCGCGGCTGCCTCAAGCGCCGAATTTGCGTACCGCACAGGCGCTTTTGGAACAGCGGCAGGCACCACGATAATTGATTTTGCTCCTATATTGAATACCGACGGCCGTCCCGGCGATTATCCGGGAACGGGTAATCCCTGGATAAACCATTCGCTGTTTATCGTGAAAGTATTTGACGGCCCGGAATACGAGCTGTTTGGCGACTTTGCTCTGCTTTCCATTCGGGTCAATAATGATGACAAAACGAAACCCTATGCCCAGCTCTACGACCTTAACCCGGGAACTGAAGGGCAGTATACGGCATTGACCGGAACAACGCCTGCCGCGCGGCAGGCAGCTGCGCTGCAGCCAGTCATGGGCGAAAACCGCACCCGCGGCGGCCTGTGGAACGAAAACTCAGTGCGGGAAGTGGTAAAATCCGGCCACATTGAACCGCGGAAAGGCACCAGTTTAAGCAATATTCAAATGGGCGGCGCATTAACAGAAGCTCAGGCTACCATATTCAGGCCGGTAGCCGATCCCGATTATTTCTTTGATGCCGACACGGTCAGCGGCGAGGTTATCCTGCGCGGCTATGCCGAAGACGATCAGCGGATAGGAAGAATCGATCTGCGATTCTCCGATGTGCCGGCTGATACCGTTACCATTTTAACGTCCGACGGCGCTGCTACCAACATGGTAATACCGCCCGCTATGACAGGCAGAGTTCGATTTGCCGAAGAAATCGAACTGGATCGCCACCGCGTGGAATGGGCGTATCTCTGGGATACCCAGGCCCTTCCCGTAAATACAGTGGTAGGCGATATTACCGTCAGCGTTATAGCGTATAACGCGAATACTGCTCCTGCGGCCAGCGAAGGAATGGCGCAGGCGGGTGCTGTGGTAGACACGTATAATTATTTTAACCCCGATTTCCCGAATGAGCTGAAACGGTACAATCAAATTGCGGTCGAGATTAGGCCGTACATTACCGGCTTTAAGCGGAACAAGACAGACTTCGCCCATGATACCCGTTCCCGCCAGGGCCGCTACCTGCTTGCCCGCGGGGAAGGCGTAGTGGTCAGCGGCTTTAACCTGGGCGGCGCAGGCACTACGGCTACGGCGATTAACCTGCCCGGTGCGTCCGCGGATCCCGCTCCCGCTGCGGTAACGGCAACTCAGGTGACAAACTTTGTATTGAGTTCTGACAATGCAGCCCGTTACCGGTTTTTCACGGTACCGGCAGCTGCCGTAAGCGGCACCGGTCTGGTAACCTTAACCGTTACCCGCGGCGCTCACACCTATGCGGCGGTGAACACCATTGCAGACCGGCTTGATGAAGATGATCGCCCGGTCCTCCAGCCCTGGAACACCGAACGTTCTCCGGGTATAGACGGCTCCGACCTGTGGGACGACTATACCATGGTGCATATCTGGCAGTCGAATGATAACACCGCTACCGGCACCGGTGTCGATATTAACCGGGGCAGGTTTACGGTAACGATGCAAACAACTCATGGCGGCCAGCCCTTTAATATCGGCTATCCCGCCATGTCGATTAATCCGCTTAATGGTCAGCTCTGGTCAAGTCATATCGAAGGTGGAAGCAGCCCAACATCTCAAAATACCGGTGTTAACCTGATAAGTAATAATTTCAATGCTGGCACTCCTCCTACCCGCGTTGCTGAATTTATTGACCCGTTCCGCTACAGCGACATCTATGTGAATGAAAGGGGCGAACAATTTACCGCTTTCAGTATTATAGGCCAGGCAAGCAATGCGCAATCTAATTTAACATGGGCCCAACTTGGCGGTCTGTATGTCCATGGGCCAAATGGCGCTAACCCTGCTCTTACAAGTGGCATGGGCGCTACAACATCGCATTATTATGTAGAAAGTGCCTATTACAATGCCAGTGCCAATCCCCCTGGCGCATTTGCAACCCCTAAACCCACCGACCAGTTCAAAAACCCCCGTATTGTTACCCATCGGTTTAGTGCGGATCAAAATGATGAACATATTCATGTGAGTTACTACGATAGTAAAGACGGTGCAATGAAATATGCGTATAATCGGCGGGGTTTACCTGGTGTAATTAATGCCACTACCGCGCCCCGAAGATGGATTAATCTGGACGGCGGTTTTGATGCGGATGATCGGGAAACGCCTGCGATGACATTCACGCTCCAACAGGCAAATAATGGTATTGGAACAGGTAACATAGGTACCGCTGGTAATAGACAAGTTCGGCAAGTTCATGTCGCTAACGGTGCTGAGGTAACGCAAGGTGATCTGATATATACATTTGGGTCTGGTACTAATACTAACCTAACATTAATTTACGCCCCAATATCAGGGACAATTACCGGCCTCTTGGCACCTAGCGGTACCAATCAAGCCCTTACTGTCAATGTGTTTACTATTACTTCTCTTAATGACAGGGTGGTCAATTATACAGAACGAAATAATGTAAGTGTATCAAATCGCCCCAATGCCGGTTATCACAGCGCCATAGCAGTTACCCACGAGGGTTATCCGGTTATTGCCTACTATGACCAAACGAACCAGATACTTAAAATGGCAATCAGCAATTCGGAAAGGCCCACTGTCGCGAATGACTGGAATATAGTCGATAATGTCATTCCCGAGGGCAACCTGAACCGTGTTGGTACCGGTGAATTTGTCAGTATGAGAATAGATACGGTTAATGGTGCTGATATAGCCCATATCACCGCGTTAAATGCAATAGACGGCAATCTGGTATATATAAGCGGAGAAATTGATACTGACGCCAGAACCTTTGTCTTTGATACAGTGCAGGTGGTTGACAGTGTGGGCAGCGTGGGCAGCCGGGCGGAAATATCACTGGACAAGGACGGCAATCCCTGGATTGCCTATCTGGACAGAAGCCGGGTGGGTGCCCGCGACGGGGTTAAAGTAGCCTTCCTGAATGAAGATGTATTCTATAAAGACGATCGGGATATATATGGCGTGTCAGTTGCCGGCTGGGAAAATATGCATATTCCCACCATGTACCGGGTAGAAGATGCCCGCTTTGGTATGGAGAATTTCCCCACCAGGAATATCACCGCTACCGGGGCAGCCAGATTCTGGAAGGGAGCGGTTGGCTATCTTAGTCAGGATTACTATCGCATTGCGTACTATGTGGAATAAGGGGCTGGAAATGAAAAGGAATATAACCATGAATATCGTGAAAAAAATTGGTTTTGGGGTAATCGTCATAGCCCTCGCGCTTGCCTGCGAGCAGCCGTTTAAGTCCGGCCTTGGTCCCATTGTGGATACCAGACCCCCTACGGTCAGGCTGGACAGCCCGGGCGCCGGTGAATACATTTTCGGCGGGAACCGGACATTTACGGGTTTTGCCGAAGACGACTATAAACTGGACTCAGTGTGGATTCGCATAACCAGCAGTCCCAATGTCAAGAATTCTGACGATGAGGACTATTTGCGGGAATACACGCGGGTAAACCTGAACAGCAACGGTACCTGGAACTGGCCTGTTGATACCACCAAATTTGCAGACGGCGAATTAAAGGTGCAGGTGAGGGCGCTGGATGCGGCAGGCAAAACCGCCGAAACAGACGAGATACTGTTTAATATTAAAAACGCGCCGCCGGCGATTAGCGTATCCATGCCGGTGGTGGATCGGGGTCAGAGCAACGAGACAGGTAAACTGGGCGGCGTTAATCTGAATTTTGGCGTTATTGATACGCTGCCCGCCAGCGCTTATGACCGCCGCATTGATCGCGATGTTTCCGTGATTGGTACCATCCGCGATGACAGAGGTATATACCGGGGAACCGAGGCAAATGGAAAATTCCCTCCGCAGATTCGTCTGTGGGAAGTCGGCGCTTCTGGTTATCAGCCGGGAGTATGGCCCAGTGAAACAGAAAAGCCCTGGGTACCGTTAACCTTTGGCGGCGGGCCGCTGTTTGAGCTGGAATCGGGTAATTATATGTTTACCTATGAGCTTCCCTCAGATGCCGGCAAATATTATGGATTCGAAATACGGGCGCAAAGTGAAGATGGCACCGAGTTTTACTATCCCCGCGATTCCTGGGCAAATTGGGACGAACTTGCAGCCAATCCGGATTTCGAAAAGGAAAACCGGTATGTATTATTCTATATCAATCCCGATGAACAGGTTCCTCCCACGGTAGAACTGTGGGGGCTGGAAGATTTAGACAATTGGGATAACGGCGCGTACGGTATGCTTGACATTGACGATACCCGCGCTCATCCCTATGTACACAAACTGTCGGTAACCAAAAACGGCGATTTTACCCTGAGGGTAAAGGCTTCCCATCCCGAAGGCATTAGCGCTGCGACAATGGAATGGGATCCGCCCGTAAGTGTTACCTGGACTTCCAGCGACAATGATCCGAATCTTCCCGGTACTCGTACCTTTATTTTTACCTATGACCATAATAGCGGCACATTGTCCGAAGGAACATACCGCATTACCGTATCTGCCGCCAGCAGCGGCGGCACTCTGGCGGACGCGCCCTTGCTCTGCTTTGTGCAGCTTGATTTTGGACCGCCCGCAGTGGAAATTCAGAATCTGACCGATGATGCCGTGGTAAACGGGGTCATTACCCCCCGATTCCGTTTTGAAGATTCCAGATCGCAGGATTCCGGTTTGCGCAGGGCAATAGAACCCTATTTCCAGAATCCGGCAAGTTCCGCATTTGGCTTTGAACAGCGCTACATACTGGTAAGCGAGGCGGATAAGACGGCATTGGACGGGCTTATTGCCAATAACTGGTGGCCGCCGGTTCCGGCAGCCGCAACGGACGATTTGGATATACCGGGAATAACCGCGCTTAAGCACGGACCGATTTTTGGCGGCACTTGTACATTTAAGACCTCTCCGGTTAATACTGAAATTACCAGTGAAGCTGATTATGACAGTGCTCTTGCAGATGAACTGGACGCCTTGCCGGACGGCGAATACTATCTGTATGTATTTGCCCGTGACAATGCGTTTAATGTGGGGCATACCAGTATTAAACTCGAAGTAGATCACCGCAGCGACTTCCCTGTCTTTGACTTTAGCGCCGGCCTGTTTACCGATAAGGTCACCGATCCCAATCAGGCAGCCGATGGAACAGAAAACGGATTTGTCGATACCAACGGCGCTGTCCGAAACAGACTGGGCACCACCACAACGATTAATTTCCGGATACGGGACGATGACAGCCTTGATATAGATGCTGTCAAAATTTCTATTGCCGGCTCCACATTGGTCAATGGAACCATCGTCGCCGGTGAGCGGTTTCCGTTAAGCAATGCCGCAATAAGACAAGTTTTTTCCTACGAACCGAATGGGCGAAGGATAACGGAACAGGCGGGTATAATAACCCAAAGAATGTTGCTGGATGCGCTGACACCAGGTTCCAGCGCCGTCAGCCTGCCCGACGGCATATATGAAATCACCATCGAAATAGCGGACGACCCCGCATTTAAGCTGGGAATGTCGGGTGACGATCCCCAAAAAGCAACGGCAAGTACCAGTTTCTGGGTTGTCGTCGACACAATCCGTCCCGAAATAAGCGATGTAATGCCCCGTTCAGGCGGTTATATGTCATCGACCGGTGTGACCATAGAAGGAATAGTATCCGACCAAAACGGTCCTTTTGATCCGGATTTCATAAAAAACAGTATACGTTTAACCGGCGACGCAGGTACTGCCGATCCGGATTTTGATGCGGCCGTGAACGTGGGCGATATACGAAGAGGAAATTCCACCAGCACTGCGCAGTGGGAATGTGCCTTTGAAATCCCCATCATAAACATGAATCTTCCTTCGGGACGATACGTTATCACATTCAGTATTGCCGACCGCTTTGGTAATTCCCAAATGGCGGAACTAAAGTACAATCTGGACGAAGAACCTCCCAGCGTGGGTATGCGGCAGAATATCGAAACCTTTGTACGCGATATACCCGGCATTACCGACAGCGTAACAATACCTGCGGTTTCTTCGTCAGACCCTGTCGCGAACAAAGATCGTTTGAGCAATGGGACACTTGCTTTCCGCGTTATCGCTACCGACAACTTTGAAGTAACCGAAGTTCGCTGGTGGCTGCTTAAGGCAAATATAAGCGCAGTCGAAGGCAGCACCCTGAATGCAGAAGAACCGCTCTGGGGACAAGTGGCAAGTTTTAATGCGTATCCCCGCGGAGCGGCAGCTTATGACGAGACTACTATCAGATACGGGGAAATAAGAGGCGACTTTGGCGCGGTACAGTATATTGATGCCGCCGGATTGTTTGGTCCCAAACTTGAGGACGGTGAGTACCGGCTCCATGTATTGGCAAGGGACTCGGCGGGCAATATAAACGAACTTGATACCCGCCACCAGCAGACGATTTATATTCTGGATGATCAGGATAAACCCTGGTTCGGCTCCATGACCCCGTCATCGTTAATGGTAATCGGCGATTCCGAATCCCGATTAACGGTCAGCGGTATGGTGTTCGAGGATGACGGTTTTGTTATTGCCGGCGGCGAGATTCTGCCGGATTCAATCAAAATAGCAATGAGCAATGACGGTACCACCTGGACTCCGGAACAAATTGCTCCCGTTGGTAATTTTGCCGCTTCAGGCAAAAATCTTAACATTGCGATACCGCTTAGAAGTATTCCCCTGTTCCGTGATACCATTTTTAATACTGACGGTCATAAATATTATAGAATCACCGCGACCGACAGTTATTTTAATAAACCGGTATTGCACAACGGCGCGTGGGTTTTGGCGCAGGATCCCTCTGTCACCAATAAAGACGATTACCGTGTGTCGCGTACATCCGATGTCTTCTCCTTTATCTACGATACATTGCCGCCGGAAATTCATGGCTTGAGCTTTGATAAAGACTTTACGCTGAGCGGCTACATGGAAGATGCCAACCTGAGTCTGACCGAAGACGGCAAATATTATTTTGACTACTACCTGGAAGGCGAGCAGCCGGAACGGTTTATATTGGACGGAGAACTGTCTGGTATAACGGTTAATATTCCTGCCGAGCCCGGACACAATGGTTTAAGGATAACGTTCGAGATAACAGCTGATCGGTTCTATAATACGTTAACACTGCAGTCGGGCAGCAATACCCTTATCTTTATGGTCTATGACGATAGCGGCAAAACGGGCGACAGGCGTTACGACTTTATCATGGATATCGATCCGCCGGATTTCAGTTTTACCAGTATTGATGCGGAACGTCTTCCCCATGATTGGTGGGAGTCATCCTATGAGGCAAAACGGGCATGGGCGGGCTACTATTCGATACCGATCATTCAGTATCAACGGGGCGGTACGCCGCCCATGCTGATTGGTACTTTTGATGATGATATTTCTGACATTGATATCGCATCGTTTAGCTACGGTTTGAAAGGTGATCCGGTTGACACCTACAATGCTGGACGAGCGGTATTCACCGGCAGCGGCAAAAGCGTTCGCTGGACAGTGTACCTTACCGATACCGGCAGGCACGATGGAACGCCGCTCCCCGATGGCATCTATAGCATACGGTTTACCGTAGCTGATGAACGAGAAAACGCTATTGACTATGAAGACGAAGACGGCGACCCCATATTCTATGGTTTCAGGATTAGCTCCGCTCCGCCGTCTGTTGATTTAACCGGGTTTACCCCCAATGCGGTATACGGAGACAAAGCCGGCACTCTCTTTACGATAAGCGGCAAGGCGTGGGGAGCTAATCTGCAGAATGCAGAATTGCGACTTCGGCAGGGCAATACCATGTCGCCGGTTCTGTCTTTGGGAACTAGTGGTGATTGGGATTTTACCGGTAATGCTGCCGGTGATATGGAAGAACTGACATGGACCAATCTGGCTATTACCAGAGCAATGGTCAATAGCGCGGTTGGCAAGGTTGATACCGATCCAATGACCAGCGGAATCTATGAACTGGTATTAACGCCTGTCGGCGTGGATATTGATTTGGAAGCAGAGCCCCGGACATGGACCTTTACCATTGATACGGTAAAACCGGAATTTGCTGTTGTTGATATGACTCCGGAATCAAGAGATGACCTTAGTCCCGGAGGAGTGGCTCCCGGCGTGACTCCCGTTGTATTCAGGAGTGCAACTGCGCCGATTCAGGGCACTATCAGTGATACGCACAGTAACCTTACATCGGTCCAGTGGCGCATCGAACGATTCGATTATGCGGCCGCGAGTAATCCATGGACGCAATTGCAGGACTGGACAGAAATACTGGCACCCGGCGAGCGGCTGCAGGAAAAAACCTGGCTCCAGCCCGTCGGCGCTGCCACCGGTCTGACCGATGGCTTCTACCGTATCCGGTTACGGGCAAAAGATTCTGCCATTATAGATGACACTGCATTTAACTGGACTACCGGCAATGACGGTAACGCCGATTATTCCGATTATTATTATTTCTTCTATGCAGTTAACGCGCCGGTGCTGGATCTTGATGATACCAGTAACCGCAATTTCTCCTCACGGGTCTCCAATGGCAAATTGGCATTTGCGGGAACAGCGACCAGTAATAATAGCTTTGATAAACTGGTGGTAAGCGTCAGTTTTGGCGGTGTTGAACGTTCTGAACAGACCATTCCCTGGCCAGAAGCTTCATACGGGGATACCTGGGACTGGGCTGCGGAAATTGACTTCCCAACCAGCTGGAGCGATGGTAACTATAAGATCAGCTTTACCATAACGGATTTGGCGGGCGGGAAACAGACACGGGATCGTACCATTACCCTGGATAATACGCTGCCCACCGGCAGAGTTGAATGGCCGCGGCAGGAACAAGTTATCTTTGGCGGCGAAGACTTTGAGATATCGGGCGTAACCGAGGATACCGGTGTTTCCGGCAGCGCCAGCGGTGTTGCCGGCATCTGGTACCACCTGGGGTATCTGGGCGCGATCGGTGATGTGGGCGCAAGCATCCCCAGCCAAACACAAGTAATTAATGCGGCGCTGGGATCCGGAACCGATGCGGGCGGCACAGCCAATAATGACGCATTCGACGCTGCTGCGGAAAGGAATGACAATAACTGGTTCAAATATGCGTACGCTACCTCAGGCACCGCCGGCGGACTTCTCCCGCCCGGGTTTGCCGACATTCCGGCAAACCCCGATCTGTTAAGCTGGACATTGGCAACAGTGGCAACACCGGCAAGGGATGGCGGCCTGGTATATTACACCAAACCAGGTGCAGTCCTAAAAACAGGAGGAACCAGTTATAATAACGGTGGTGGTGTTTGGATAACGCAGAAAGTAACAGATGGTCCGATGGATGGTCTGTACAATCTGCCGCTGTGGATTCGGGTTGTTGATACCGTTGGCAATGTGAATTATTTCTCCCACGATATATGGATATATCCCAACGGCGACATTCCCAGCACTGTCTTCATTAACCCGCAGAATAATACCCCTCAAACCGAGGCAAGAGGCGGTGTGGTCAGTGTTGATGGCATGGCCAGCGATAACCGGAGCGTCAAGGAAGTGCTCTACCGCGTTAAAGTAGATAATACGCAAAGTACCGCGCCAGGTTGGCAGGTTACCGCTCCTATTGATGACCAGATCATTATAGTACCCGGTCTAACCCCTGTAGCCAGTGGGGATCCCGAATATGGCAAACTGCCGTCGGATTACCAAACTACCGGCTGGTACCGGGCCAATTTTGAAACAGGACTTGCGGCAACCAGACCCTGGAATTTCATGATCAATGCGCACAGCGAGATCAATGCAGTAATAGAAGAATGGGGCTTTAACGACATGATCCGCGTATGGGTAGAAGTGTTTGTCTTAGACGGAATGCTTGCGTCCGGAAACGGCGGCGATTTCAATCGTATCAGCATTGGCGCGTCAGACGATCCCGAAAATCCATTGCCGAATATTCGGGTGTTCTACCTGAAAGACAGCGCCCCGGCCATAAGCGAACGAGCGATCAATACGGATATCGATTCCATTAGTGGTGTTGATGGTGTTGATGGTGTTGTTGGCGGGACTTTTGCTCCGTATGCCAGCAGTACATTGCTGAATGGTAAATTTGCCATTAAAGCAAAACTGGACGGTGCCGGTTCGCCCATTACGCAAATTGCCATGCAGCTGCGCAATGAAACGGAAAATACCGGCTGGCAGCAGGTATATGTCCGCGGCAATGCAGCGGTTACTCCGCCAACGGGTCTGCATCTGAAGGCCCTTGATGGCAGCCTTGCCACCAGCTTTACCGCTGCCGAAATGGTCTATGCCTTTGATCCGGCTATACCATCTGCGGCCAATGGCTTTGCGGCAGTACGGGATGGAGAATGGAGACACCTGGGCGGCAGATATACCATTGCCATCCGCATCCGCGACAATGTGGATCCGCCCGGACAGGCTGAATATATCTTTGAAGTAAACATCGATAACTTTGCGCCGGTAGCTGATCAGGAAAAAATAAGAACGCGGGGTAAAGTGGCAGGCTCCAATGAAACATTCATGGGCAGGGTTTTTGACTATCAAGGAAACCTGAACATACGGCCGGGACTGGAAAATGCCTCGCAGCCGATCAATCGCAATATAAAAACCGTTTACGCATGGTTTACCCAGCATTCGAGCGGTAATAGCGGCTACATTAACATGAATGCCAAAGACACCCCTGCGCTGAGTGTTTCCACATTGGCAATGACGGCAATGGAAGGGCGCACAACCTCCAGCCTGTATGAAGCAGGTTCTGAAAGGGCAGGCACCATTGTTATTGGCAGTCAGGGTATTCCCGAAACCCGCACCTATCCCAATCCCGGTTCCGGGCTTGTAGGCAATGAATATGTAAAGATAATTAATGAATCGAACGCCGCCAAACAGGAAAACAGGATGATGTGGCAGTCGAACAGCGGGAATAATGAGGATATTACCTGGAGCTTTGAGGCCGATACAACGAATATGCCGGATGGATTAATCTATCTGAACTATCTGGTTATTGACACCGCCGGTAATGCCAGTTATTACCAGCAGGACATAGTGGTCATGAACAATTATCCCAAAATTGACCGGATAAGCCTGCGCACCAGCAATGTGGGTGAAGGCGCGGCATTCTCAGGTTTTGAAGATGATGAATCAGTATCCAGACAATACGAGGTCAGTACCAATGCGTCCGGTTATCTGAACACCAATTTCATTGTCAAAAATATGGCGCTGGGTTTTGGCGTTGAAACCAGTTTTGGCAACGGAGACCTGCACTACCGTGTACAGCATGTTGCAAGACAACGGATACAGCTGAACAGGGCAAATCTGGATGATATGGCAGCAAAGTGGCCCCCGGATTCGGAAAATCCGGGTAAGCCGAAATATCTGAACCTGTATACCATCGAGACCAACTCCGGTATGAACGACGCCCAATGGACTGCGCTGGGCGCGGTTCTGGGCAATGCAGTGGGTACGCATTTTGTATTTCAGGCGGATGAAGATACTGTTGCGCAATTAACAGAATCGGGCTTCCTTAATAGCTATGTGTGGGCCTATACCCTATTGGGAGAAAACCTTAGTCAGGAATGGCTGAATTCCGGAAATACGATTTATGACGATGACGATCATTTGCGCTTCGACGGCAATACATATTTTGGAGATGGTCCGGGCTTTATCAATGAAACTGAAGCCGGTCAAACGGCATTCTTCCTGATTAAAGTCTGGGACAGCGTAGATACAAGGCCTACCAGTACGGAAGACGATATGCTCTATGACGCGGTCGTTGTCGGCATGCAAATATTTTTACATGACCAAACGGCTCCGGTGATAACGCTCCATCCCCTGAATCCCGATACCATAATGGATGTGGTCAGGAATAATATCGATCCGGCAGACCGTCTGTTAACCAGAGATAACGCTGCCGATCCCATCAATATTGACTTTAATCGAACGCGGGGCGGCCTCTTTAATGTGGGCACCGAACGGAACCCCATAAAGTCAGGGTATATTGATGTGCCTGCCAGCGGCAATGATAAAGTCAGCGGCAAAGTTATTCTGCGCGGCAGAGTTGCGGATAACCAGCTTATCGATACCATCTCGATTCAGATAGGGAGTAATCCGGTAAAGACCATCCTTGAGCTGGAGGACGGTATAATGGTGCCGTCTGACGGTGTACTGGCGTATGTGACAGAAACCCTGCACTGGCAGACAGGCCATATTGTTGAATGGGCCTATGTCTGGGATACCGAAGAAGAACCCAGCAGCGCGGGTGTTCCTGTCACTGGTCTGAACATAATCGTACGTGCCAATGACCGGAAAAATAACGCTTCGAACTTTACAAAAACCGTTGACATTGTGCCGTACATCACGGGCTTTGAGCGGGAAACCCCGCGTTTTGTAACCCGGCGTTCACGGCAGGGCTGGTACAGCTTCTATCAGGGCGAACAAAACATCACCGTACTGGGGTATAACTTTGGCGCGGGCGGTTCTGGCAACGCCGTTACCATGAACTTGTTTGATGACACGGACTCCTTTGATCTTGCTCCGGCCCACAAGCCCAATACCAATGCGGCTTATAGCAAAAACCTCTTTACCTTCAGCATACCCGCTGATGCAAAGAGCGGCAGAATAAACATGAGTGTTGGCAGTATACCGGTGTACAATCATACCAGTGACCATACAAACGTATGGAACACAGAAGCGAGTGACTACATCAGCGGCTCTGAACTGTGGGTCAATAAACCCTATGCCCATATCTGGCGCTCCGAAAACAGCAGCGATTTGCCGGCAACCTACTTTGCCGGCAGTACCAGTCTGCAAAGACCCAGTATGTCGCTGCAGTATCTTGCCGACGGTGATACCGGCAGCGCGGATCGGGTTGGCCGGCTCCATGGAGCATGGGCGGTCTATGGTACCGAAGGTACCTACTATGGACAAAATAACGCCGGTGCCAGAATTGATCTGGCTGCTGGCGATGCCGAACCGTTTGTCGATCCGGCTATTGATTATTTTAATTCCGCTAATGCCGTTGCCGCGAATGTCGGCATTGCGCATGTCTACCAGATAGATGGACAAGCCCGGCTTGGTATTAACATTAGATTGGGAACCGGTTGGGCTACTGCTCCTGGTGATAATTCAGCAGTCAATTTCTTTACTACTATTGGCACAGGCTTAAATCCATCTTCTACCGATCGTTGGCAGAGTGTACGGGTGAGTATGGCTGCGCCCAATACATCGACAAATGCTAGTGTTGCGCGAAGAATGTATGTAAGCGCTTACGATTCCGTAAGAAGGAGCTTGTGGTTTGGCGCGCGAGTGTCTGGTTCTGATACTGCTGCTGCTACTGCCACTAGTACTCCAGTAATGCTGCTTGATGGTCTAAATGGCGTTGCCATCAACACTGCTCTGGATGTTGGCGATCATAATTATGCAGCCCCCACATCGGGCAGGGCAGGCAGATACACCGCGATTGATTATATTACCTTAAGCACCGGTGTAAACAGACCCATAATCGCCTACTATGATGAAGCGAATGATACGGTCCGCCTGGTGTATAATCATCAAGGTGACTTAAGCCTTACCGACGCTAATACTACTCAAAATACTACTCTCACAACAGCAACAAACTGGACCAGACGTTATGTATTTAAACCCACCGATGATTTCTACCGGGGCTCTGGTACCTATGTGAGTATGGTGGTTGACCGCAACGATGGTGTCACCGTACATCTTGCCTTCTTCAACAGAATTAGTAATTCTCTGGTGTATGCAACTGGCCGGTATGACGGAGACTTTACCGCCTATACCGTTGACAATGTAGTCAGCGGCGGAACCTGGACGGATATTTCGCTGGATAGCGGCGCCAATCCCTGGATTGTGTACGCGGATACCAGTCGTACCGGAAACCGGGACGGCGCGCGTATCGCATACCGCGATGCTGCCGCGTTTACCAGGACAATGAATGATGCGGATGGAAATCCCATCACCGATTTGGCGCATTTGACGGGCTGGGAAGCGATAACCATGCCGGCGAATTATGTGGTCAACGATGACCGCCTGAACATTGCGGCCTGGCCGCCGCGAATACCGGCCGCCCATACCCTTGGTACTCGTCCGACTGGAGACTTGCATTCCTGGGATGCGGCCGTTGGTTATGGCAGCGATATGTTCCGCTTGGCTTATTTCTTTAAGCCTGCCGCCGGCATTATGAGCGGCTGGTAAACAAGGAAGATTTGATGAAAAAAGGTAACGTAACCAAAAGGGATTTTCGGCGTTTTCTGTACGGTGGAGCCATCGTACTGGGCGCCGCCCTATTGGTCTTGTTGGTATTATTTCTCAGCCGTCCCACATTACTGTGGTATGTGGACGAAGATTTTTCCGCTGCCTGGAACCGTATTCTGCGGGACAATGCCCCGCCTTTTTCCCGGTATGAAGTGCAGTCCCGTCCAGCTGCTCTGGAACCGGGAGACACCTCTTTCCCCAAAGGGCGATTCGGTTTTATTGTAGGCCGCAATGGCCCGGAAGGGGAACGGGCGGACGGCGCGCCGGTAGTTATGTATCCCAATCTGTCGCGCACCAGAGAATATCAGGACTGGATGGCTTTGGCTCTGGATCCCTGGATGGTGTTTCGGAAACATCAGGACCCGGAGCCGGATCGGTCGTTTATAAACCTGCATAATGAACGGGGCTCTATCCTGCTTCCCGGTGCCGACAGCCGCGCGGCGCACGCCTGGCTTTGTCAGCTGCTGCAAACCGCGCCGGGTGTATTTACATCGGACAGCAGAGTATGGCAGGAGCAGGGCAGGGACCTGGTACGGGATTATCCCTTCCAGAGCGGCGCCTTTTCCTATGCATGGATGCAGGTCTGGCCGCTGGTGTTTCGCGATAATACTGCGGTACTCTATGCGCCGCTTAGTCAGGCGCGGGCTCTGGCTCCGGAACGTTCCGGCCGCCTGGGCGCCAGCCGTTTTCCGGAACCGGAACACTGGAACCGGTATGGATTACAGGCGGACATTCTGTGGGCAAAAGCGCATAACGACGGAAAACAGCGGCGGATACACCAGCTTGAAACCGCCGAAAAATGGCTGAAAGATTCCAAAACACAAACGTTTATAGCAAATACAATCGAGTGGATTCCCGCGCATCCTTCGGGGGTTCCGTACAATACTATTTCATGGGAGACTCAAATGGCTTGGGTACGAAGTCTATTTATATGGCAAGGAGTAAATGATGCACACAATAAAGAATAACAAGATTTTTACCACGAACCAACACAAACCAACACGAACAAATACAAAACGTTCGTGTCGTTCGTATGGTTCGTGGTTAAATAAACGGGTGATAGTCTTTGTACTCGTACTCCTGCTGCCGGTGATGGCGTATGCAAGGGGCGAGAAGCAGGTAATCACCGAAACCGCAGACGGCATAGATATATGGCAAAAAGAATTTGATGTTTCCGGCCTTAAACCGGGAACCTACAATATCATTGTCAATGCCAAAGACGCGGCAGGCAATGTGGGTACCAGCGGCCCCTTCAATGTCAAGATCGATCCGCAGGCCGGCCTTCCCGAAGTGCGGGTTGTGTATCCCGATCAGGGCCAGGTTGTCCGCGAAGATCTAACCATTGTCGGCGTTGCCGCCTCCCGCTATGGCCTTAAGCGTATCGAGATTAAAATCAATGATGGTGAATATCAGGAGCTTGCAGGCGAAGAGTTTTGGAGCTTCCGTGTGCCTGCGGCAGATTTGCCGGAAGGAAAACATACCATCTTTGTCCGGGCCGTAGACGTTCAGGATTTTACCGGGCCTGAATCAAAAACAGAATTTATACTGGACATTAATCCGTCTGATATAGAAATTACCAGTCATGCCATGGGCGATCGTATTTCCGGCACGGCAAAAATAAGCGGCACAATATACGATGCCAACAAGGTGCAGTCCCTGTCTTTCAGCACAGACGGGCAAAAATTTACCCCCCTGCGCCTGAGCAGCAAACGCAATGACGACAACGGTTATTTCCAATTTTCCATCCCAAGCAAACGGCACCATGACGGCCCGCTGGTCTACTACCTCCGGGCAGTAAACGGCGCCGGCCGCACCATAACCAGCCCCTTCCTGCTCTTCGTAGTGAATAATCAAGCCGAAGACAATGCAGTCGATAACCCTACAGTCATACTCACCTCGCCGGTGAAGGATGAGCTGATAACCAGAGATTTTGCCGTTAGGGGTATTGCCTTTAGCGCGAGCGGCATTGCCGCGGTGCATTGGCGCGTACTGGTTCCGGCAAACCCGCGGGACACCGTTGCGCAAACCATTGCCCAAAATAGCGGCGTGGAATTTAACCGGCTGGATACAAACCAGAATTTCAGCGTCTCGCTCCCTCTGGGAGACGTCAGTGACGGTGAAAATATACTGGAGATATATGCCGAAGACGTTTACGGCGTTACCGGCGAAACGATTCAGCAGGTGTTTAAGGTCAGTACCGCGCCGCCGGAAACCAGAGTTGCCGAACCGGTAATGACATCATGGAACCGGGGAAACATCATGGTTCGCGGTACCAGCGCTGACCGTAACGGCATTGCCGAACTGCTCCTGTCAATGGACAACGGCATAAGTTACCAAAGGGCGAATTTTACCAGCGTTCAGGATGACACTGTTGAATGGGATTTTAGCCTGAACACCAAAGCCTATGCGGACGGGATGTATTCCATGCTGATTCGCACCATAGATACAGCCGGCGTAAGCTCATTCTCCAACTGCATCATCAATATCGATAACACTGCGCCGGTACTGGACATAGGGTCTCCCCGCAATGGCGACCGGATAGGCGTAACGCTTTTTGTTACCGGACAGGTGTATGACAATATCGAACTTGCTTCTGCTTCAATACAGTTTATCAACATTGCAAGCGCCACCCGGCAGCAGGCGTACGACCTGTCCAAAGATGTGGTTATCATGGAATCAATTGATGTTTCCGCCTTCCCCGACGGCGAATACACGCTTAAAATTACCGCGCGGGATCAGGCGGAAAATGAAACTTCCGTTATTCGCAATGTTACCATACTCAAAGCCGCTGCGGCGTCTGAAATAGCCCTGATGAATCCGCTGCCCGGCATCGATCACTGCGGACCGCTGGTAGTCAGCGGCAGAATCTCCGGCGCGGTTATTCCCGATACCGTCACCTTGATGATGAACCAGCGGTCTTTGGCCAGCGTGGAAGTAAACCGTTACGGCATTTTCCGGTATGAGCTGCCGGATGATGTCGCGCAGTCAGCGGATGGGCCGCTGGTGTTTTCCGCGTCATTCCAAACCCCCGGCGGGGAGCAGATTGACTCATTCGAAAGCGCGGTAACCGTACAGAATGTCGGGCCGGTATTGCTGGTAGACAGCCACCATGACGGTGATGTCGTAACCCATCGGCCGTGGATTATGGGCAGGGCATTGTATGTATCCCCCCCCGCGCCCGAAACAGATGAAATGGATAATGTAAAAGTTTCCCGCAAGGCCGCAAAACTGCTGAAAGATCCCGCGGCAAGCAAAGTGGAAATCAGTTTGAACAATGGCCGTACTTTTGTGCAGGCAAGCGGCACCAGTAACTGGAAATACCGGCTGGAAACCGGCGGTATGGAAACCGGAATGTTGCCGCTGGTCATTAAGGCCACCTTTGACAACGGCACTGTTGCCGTACGCCGTATGCTTATTACGGTAGATACCAATGCGCCGATGGTGCATACCATAGGTCCGCCGGAGAACAGTTCCCACCGCACAAGTGTGCTGGTATACGGTTCCTCCAGTGATGAATTTGACATGGATACCATCGAGGTCAGTCTGCGTTCAGGCGACAAGTTCAATTATGCAACGCCTGCCTTTATTCAGGGCCTGTATGTGGATACCAGTTTCCTGGGCGGTCTTGTCTTTTCAAACGGTCTGGGTCTGACCTTCTTTGACGATAATGTCAAGGTTCAGGTTAATGCCGCCAAGGCTCCTCCCGAAACCCGTTATTCCGGCTGGGCATTCGGCGGAAAAATTATTGCCAATATCTTTGCCAAAAATCTGGGCGACTGGTTCGGACCGGACTGGAGTTTCTACACGACCAGCATTGCGATTGGCGCCCAGTTCCTGTATTACATGATGGATGAAAGCGAGGATTCCCTGTGGATGAGCCAGCTCATAGGACAGTGGGAAATTGTCAAGGCAGATTTGTCTTACTTCTTCCCCAAATGGAAATACTTTAAAACATTTTCGTTATATGTAGAACCCGGTCTTTGGTTTGCCCCTTCGGATGTCAGTTCCGAACAGGCATGGCGCACCAAATTTACTATTGCATTTGGCGGGCGCATCAGCCTGTTCTAGGAGGAACAAATGAATAACAAAAGCTCTAATATTTTTACCACAAACCAACACAAACCAACACGAACCTTTGCTTTGATATGTAAACTGTTGTTCGTGATGGTTAGTGTGGTTCGTGGTAAATTCTTATTTTTTTCTGTTCTGTTTGTGTTGTTGGCATCGGCGGTGTGGGCTGGAGGAAAAAAAGACCAGATCGAAACAATCACGGTTGACGGCGCCGAAATATGGTCGCATGAGTTTGATATTTCCGAACGAAAACCGGGCCCGTATAACTTCATTATACACGCGCAGGATACTGCCGGCAATGAAGCAGTGTCAGGCCCCTTTAACCTGCACATTGATCCCAGCGCCGGCCTTCCCGCAGTGCGGATAATATACCCGGAAAATAATATGATAATCCGGGATAATATTAACCTTTTGGGCGTTGCGTCAGGGTACTACGGTGTGGAAAGAGTATTGATACGCCTGGGCGATCTTGACGATGGTGTCGTGGCCGACGGAGCCGAATACTGGAACAAGCTGGTCGATTTAACCGGCGTTCCCGATGGCAAATATACCTTTTTTGTGCAGGCCTTTGACGACAAAGGTTTTTCCGGTCCGGTGCAAAGCATCGACTTTACGCTTGACAGGGCGCCGCCGGAGATTCTGCTCAGCTCCCATGGTATTGGCGATATTATTACCGGCAATACCAAAATTAAGGGAACGGCAGATGATCTCAACGGCATACAGTCAATGGAATTCAGCACAGACGGCGTTACCTTTAGCCCCTTGTCCGTAAAGCGGCGGCGCGATTCTACCGCGGTTGAATTTAACTTTTCCATCAACACCAAAAAACTGATGCCCAAAGACGGCTCGCTGGTATATTATCTGCGGGCAGTAGATACAACCGGCCTGGCTATCGTTAAGCCCTTCCTGTTTTTTGTAACCAACAGCGGACCCGAACTTGAAGTGTATACGCCGGTAAAAGGCGAAGATGTGTATGAAACCCTCTTCCTCTCCGGCCGCGCGTATCATACCATTGGCCTTTCCAAACTGTACTATGAATGGGGCAAAGTAAAAACGGATATTGAACTGCGTCCGGGCGATCCTTACTGGAATGTAACGCTGGAACTCGGTCCAAAACCGCCGAAAAATATCAAAGTAGTTGCGGTGGATATAGCCGGTAACGTTACCAGCGTTACCAGTAAAGTCGAAGATCGCCGCAAGGTTAAAGCGCCTGCGTACAATGCCGCATTGACCCGGCCGGAGATTCAGATTATTGCTCCGGCATTTGAAAATCCGGCGTATGGCAGCAAAACAGTCATGGGCGTTGTCGATCTTACCGCGCCGGTACAAACTATTGCCTATGCCCTTGACGGTGTGAATTTTACCCCGCTGGATTTTGCCTCGCGCTATGACAAGGCATGGTTCAGCTACTTCTGCGATTTTACCGCTCTTTCAGCTAACAATGGCCGGCTTGTATTCCGGGTTACCGATTCCACCGGCTCGTACGACATGGCCTGTAACTATGACTTTGAACCGAATCCGCCCATCCCTACCATTATTGTCAATTCCCCCGATGATGGCCAAACCATTACCAGCGCTTTTGAAATTTCCGGTCTGGCGTATTATGATATTGATATTAACGCTGTCTACTGGCGGCTTCAGGGAGCGTCACAGGAAGAGATTCCTTTCCGCGAATTGTCCACCAGCAGGGATTTCCTGATTCCGGTTGATTTCACGATGGTTACCAATGGCGAATATACCCTTGAGATATATGCCACCGATATATACGGACTGCAGAGCGAAACCGTTTCCCGTACAATCAGAGTCAGTACCGCCCTGCCGGTAACCAGAATAGTTTCGCCGGTAACCACGGACTACAACCGCAAGGCCATTAAGGTACAGGGTACTTCCATTGATGCCAACGGCATAAAGGAAGTGTCCCTTTCGATGGACAATGGCAATACCTGGCAGAATACAGTGGTACAGGCCGACGGAACATGGGAAGTTGTGTTGAACTCGGCCAATTATGCCGACGGCAGTTACTCGGTATTGATACGCACCACCGATGGCTATGATGTTATGGCGTTATCCACCGCGATGATTAACATAGACAATACGCCGCCGGAACTGTATATCAGCGCTCCGGTCGATGGCCAGTACGTTGGTACCGATATGCTGTTAACCGGTCAGGTACTTGATAATGTCGCTTTGAAAAGCCTGTCGGTGCAGCTTATCAACGCGACAAACTCCAGTTACCGGCGGACCGTGGAACTGGACCCGCAAATGCTCATTTCCCGGCGCATCAGTCTGGATGGTTTTCCCCAGGGCGAGTATATCGTACGGGTTGTTGCAAAAGACCTTGCGGATAATGAAACCCTTGTGTCACGGCAAATTGTCTATGATGCGGATGATACATCTGCGCAAGTCGCCCTGTTTAATCCAATGCCGGGCGAAATACATTCGGGTCAGATCAATGTGGTCGGACGCGTTACCGGAGTATTCCGGCCGCAAACGGTGAATATTATGATGAATGACACCCGAATGGATTCCGCGCCGGTGGATCGTTTCTCGGGAATATTCTCCTATACCATCCCCGAAGAAATGCTGCAGGAAGAAAAATCATTCAAAGTATCGGTATACTATGAATCGCAGGCAGGCGCCAGAATAACCAGTCCGGAGCATATGGTGTATTATTCTCCCTACGGCCCCATATTATTGATAGAGAGTCATCAGGACGGCGATGTTATTACGCAACGGCCCTGGTTAACAGGACGTGCCTGGGTTGCTCTTCCCGAACCAGCCGAAGGAGAAGCGCCGCTGACCCGCCGCCAGAAGGCGGAATATAACGTAAAGGAAATAACCGTAAGCCACGACAATGGCCGCACATTCAGGCGGGCAAGCGGCGGCAGTGAATGGAAGTTCCGCATGGAAACCAGCGAACTGCATCCGGGACCGCAGCCGGTGGTCGTCAAAGCAGTCTTCGCCAATGGCAGTGAAGCGATTCGCCGTGTATTGATTAATGTGGATACCACGCTTCCGCAGCTCGAAACGCTTGCCCCGCAGGAAGACAGCTTCCATCGTGACAATGTTCTGATTTACGGTACTGCCAGTGACAATGCCGAACTGGCCAATGTTGCCATAAGCCTGCGTCCGGGCGACAAATTCTTTTATGCCGTTCCCGGCGCCCTGCAGGGTCTGTACTTTGATATAAAGGGACTTGGCGCGACCTACTTTGACGTAGGCCTGGGCCTTAGTTTCTTCGATAATAATGTACGTTTACAGGCGCAATTTGGCCTGGCGCCGGCGGACGGAGTGGAATCCCTGTTCACCAGCGGCGGACGGTATAACGGGTATGTATATGGCATAAAACTGATGGCGAATATTTTCTACCTGCCCTTTGACTATTTATTTGGGCTGGATTGGGCCTTCTTCTCAATGAATTTCGCGTTAGGGGCAAATTTCTCCTATTTCACCATGGATACACTGCGGGAGCCCTTGTTTATGGGCGCCATAGTGGGGCAGTGGGATATAGCCAATATTGATATGCGCCATTTCTATCCCAATTGGAGGTATTGCAGTAATTTTGCCCTGTATTTGGGGCCGGAACTGTGGTTTGCCTCTTCCGATGTGCAGGCGGCAACAATATTTAGATTGACTGTTGGTTTAAGGGTTAACTTTTTTTAAGAAATAGCGTATAATATATACGGTATGATTTTCAATTCTGTATCTGAATGTATGGAAATTCAGGCTCGGCAAAAATTACAGCTTGCCAGCCTGAAAAATTTGGCGGAAATACTGTACTCCCATGTTCCTTTTTACCGGAAGAAAATGGACGAGGCTGGTATACAGCCCGGCAATATTAATGCGCTGAGCGATATACAAAAACTGCCCTTTACCACCAAAGATGACCTGCGGGATAACTATCCCCACGGTCTGCGGGCCTGCCCTGCCGACCGAATCATAGAAGTACACATGAGTTCAGGCACTACCGGAAAGCCTATCGTTGACGAATACACCAATAAAGACATTGAAATATGGAAAGAATCCATGGCCAGAACTTTGGCGGCAGCCGGTTGTACCAAGGACGATATTGTGCAAAACTGTTATGGATACGGCCTGTTTACCGGCGGCCTGGGGGCGCATTATGGGGCGCTTACCATAGGCGCGCAGGTGCTTCCCATGTCCAGCGGCAACACCGACCGGCAGCTCATGGTTATGCAGGACTTTGGCAGTACCATGCTTGCCTGTACGCCGTCTTATGCCCTGTATATGGCAGAGGAAGCGGCGGAAGCGGGAGTGGATCTTCGGGCATTGCCTTTGCACAAAGGCTGTTTTGGCGCGGAGCCCTGGAGCGAGAATATGCGTAAGGAGATCGAGGCCCGTTACCACATGAAGGCCTACGACATCTACGGCCTTACCGAGATCATTGGACCGGGTGTTGCCTTTGAGTGCGAGGCCCAGAATGGCCTGCACGTCAACGAAGATTTATTTTACCCGGAGGTCATCGATCCCGATACCGGTAATCCCCTGCCGTACGGCGAACGGGGCGAACTGGTTTTTACCACCCTCACCAAAGAGGGAACGCCGCTGCTTCGCTACCGCACACGGGACATTACCTACCTCATGCCGGAACCATGCACCTGCGGGCGTACCACGGTGCGTATGCATCGGCTCTTTGGCCGCACCGACGATATGTTGATCATCCGGGGAGTGAATATATTCCCCAGCCAGATCGAACATGCCCTTATCGGCATCGAGGGAATCGAGCCGCAGTACCTTATTGTGGTTAACCGCGGCGATGATTATCTGGACGAGATAGAACTGCAGGTTGAGGTAAAAAAGGAATTGTTCAGCGATGAGGTGCGGAACCTTGAAAAGCTGCGCAATCGCATCGAAAATGTAATGAAATCAAAACTTCAGATTGTACTGAAGGTAAAATTGGTGGAGCCCAAGACCATTGAGCGGTCAATAGGCAAGGCAAAACGGGTTATTGATAACAGGAGGATATAATGGGAATCAATCAGATATCGGTTTTTTTGGAAAATACCACCGGCAGAATTTGCGAGGTTACGCGGACTCTGGCGGAAGCGGACGTCAATCTGCGGGCAATCAGCATTGCCGACACGGCGGACTTTGGGATACTCAGGCTCATTGTCGATAAAACCGATGTGGCGACCAGTGTCCTTGTTGCCGCAGGTTTTACCTGCCGGCAAACGGAGGTCGCTGCAGTCGAAATCGAAGACGTGCCGGGAAGCCTTGCCTCGCTCATGGAGCTTTTCCAGAAATCGGGCATAAATATCGAGTACCTGTACGCCTCGCTTGAAGGTAAAGAGGGTAAGGCAGTGGTTATTTTCAAACTTGAAGACCACGAAAAAGGCAAAACGCTCCTTGAAAAAAACGGCTTAACAATGCCGAAGAATTTCTAAAATAGTAAAGAGGTTAATATGAATATACTGATGGTTACCAGCGAAGCGGTCCCTTTTGCAAAAACCGGCGGCCTTGCCGACATGGTTTCTGCCCTTTCGATTAGTCTGGCAAAGTTGGACCATGAGGTTAAAATTGTTATCCCCCGCTACTACTCGATAGACAAAGGCAAACTCAAGATGCTTCCGGGAGAAATGGGCGTTCCTGTTGGCGGCGGAGAAGAATGGTGCGCTGTGTACACTACCTCATTGCCGGGAGCGCCCAAAAAAAATCCGGTACAGGTATACTTTATCGATCATGAAATTTATTTTGGCAGGGACGGCATTTACGGAACGCCCTATGAACCGGACTTTATTGACAACCCGCGCCGCTTTACCTTTTTTTGCCGCGCCGCTTTTCAGTTGTGCCGGAAACTGGCCTGGTACCCCGATGTATTGCATTCCCATGACTGGCCCACCGCCCTTGCGCCGGTGTACCTGAAATATGCCGAACGGGTTCCCCGCAAGGAGAAGGACCTTGTCAGCGGTTTCGAAAAAACCGTTTCCGTGCTTACTATCCACAACCTTGGATACCAGGGCATTTACAGCAAAGATAATTTTGACTATACCGGCATGGGCTGGGATGTCTTTTACAATGCGGGCTTTGAAGACTGGAATATGCTTAATTTGCTCAAAGCCGGTCTGTACAGCGCGGACAAACTGAATACCGTTTCGCCTAACTATGCCGAAGAAACAAAGCTGCAGGTCCACGGCTTCCGGCTTGACGGGGTATTGCGTTATCGCTCCGCCGACTATTCCGGTATTCTGAACGGCATTGACACCGATGTATGGAATCCCAAAAAGGATACCCTTATCCCTGAGCAATATTCGGTTGGCAAAATGGAAGGAAAGGCGGCGGCAAAAAAGGCCCTGCAGCGGTATTTTAATCTTCCCGAAGATCCCAACGTACCCATAATCGGTATGGTAACGCGGCTTGCCGAACAAAAAGGCATAGGGGAATTGTTCGGCCCTGGTTATGGCTGTGTGTGGTCAATCTGCAATGACATTAAACTGCAATTTATACTGATTGGCGAAGGTGAAGCATGGTGCGAGCAGGAAATACGCAGTCTGCCGCTCCGAATTCCCAATTTTAGGGCATATATCGGGTATAGCGAAGTTGTCAGCCATCTCATTGAGGCCGGCGCCGATTTCTTCCTTATGCCCAGCCGTTATGAGCCCTGCGGCCTTAACCAGATGTATTCTCTGGTGTATGGCACCCTTCCCATTGTACGCAGAACCGGCGGCCTTACCGACACGGTCGAAAATTACAATGCAGCAAAAGGCACCGGCACCGGCTTTATGTTCGATGATTTAACCCCGGGGGCAATTTACAATACGGTCGGCTGGGCTGTCCACACCTGGTACAACAACCCCGAACACATCCATGCCATGCAAAAACGCGCCATGCAGCAAGATTTTTCCTGGGAAAATTCCGCCAAACAATACATCGAGTTATACGAAGAAACGTTAAAAAATGAAAAATAAATTTCTACCACAAACCAACACGAACCAACACGAACAATAAGAATACTTAGGACTACGGGTTCGTGGTGTTCGTGTGGTTTGTGGTTAATATTGTTTCTAAAATCCGTTGGCGTTGCATTCTTGATACCGTTATGCGCAAGCTATTCCAGGTGAATTGGTCGTTGATGCGGGGTGGGGTGCCTGCGGTTTCCAGTATCCAGCTGCCAATGGTGGTATTGGGTATTTCTTCGGGCGTATGTTCACCGTCAATGTACTCCAGCATTTCCTGGAATTTTACGCTGCCCAGTACGGTATAACTGCCGTTGGCATTACGCCTGATTGGTTCCACTATTTCGTCATGCTCGTCCCATATCTCGCCAACCAGCTCTTCCAGAATATCCTCTATGGTAACTATGCCCAAAGTGCCGCCGAATTCATCCACCAAAACCGCCAGATGCGACTGTTTCTTTTGCAGCGTTTGCAGCAGCCGGGATATTTTCATTGTTTTGGTCACAAAGACAACCGGTTTGATAATTTCCAAAGGCGGCCTGCCTTTTTTTATCACTTCATAATGAAAATCCTTGAACAGGATAACGCCGCTTATGGTATCAATGTTTTCACGGAAAACCGGCAGGCGGGAAAATCCGGTTTCGGCAAATGCCCGATCAATCTCCCCGGCAGAGCTGTTTTCGGAAATGGCCGCCACATCAATGCGGGGGGTCACAATATCCGCTGCGGTAATATTATCGAATGCAATAACCTGGCGGATCATTTGTTCTTCCTGCTTGTTGATTCCCCCTTCCTGCCGTACTTCCTCCACAAACGTTAACAGCTCATCTTCGGTTACTGTCCTGTCTGTTTTTACCGGAAAAATTTTGACAATAACTTTTTTCCATGCTCCGGCAAGATAGTTAAACGGGGCAAATATCGCCATAAAAAAACGCAGCAATGGCGCAACTCTCAGCGCGGTCAGTTCCGGTGATTCTTTTGCCAAAGTCTTGGGGGTAATTTCGGTAAAGACCAGAATAATCACCGTCATGGTAATGGTCGCAATACTTACTCCCTTTGCGCCCAAAAGGCCAATGCAAAGCATGGTGGCAAGCGCCGAAGCGGCAATATTAACCAGTGTGTTCCCCACCAGTATGGTAGAAAGAATTGTATCGTATACGTTCAGTAACGCAAGGGTAAGCCGCGCCCGCACCGGCGTCTTTGCCGATAGCCGGTTCGCCTTGCCGCCCGGTTTGTGTTTTGCCGCCATATTTTTCAGTTTTATTTTGCTTAACGATGAAAAAGATGTTTCACAGGAAGAAAAAAAAGCGCTTAGTCCCAATAGCACTGCCAGCGCCGCGATAAGACCTATATAGTACGATGCATCCATGTTTTATAATTATAGCATATTATATAAAAAAAAGGGCTGCCCGAAAGAGCAGCCCTCGTTTACAATGAACCTTTGGCTTAGTGTACGCCCAGTTTTGCTTTGTTCTGGTTCACCAATTCCATTTGTTTGGCTTGCAGCTTGCTATAACCCTGGTCAACTTTAAACTTCTGGAAGTCAACCCAGATTTGGTCAAATTCCGCATTCGTTTTTGCCAGGAACAGCCGGGGCAGGTCTCTTCCCCAGCGGCGGGCAATATTGTCTTTAATAAGGGCTTCTTCACTGCCGGCTTCCATATCAAGCCGGTCGTACATGGTGTACGAAGTCACATAAGGCCGTGTCCACAACTGCGGTTGTTCCAGTGCCGGAGAAAATTCACGGGGGAACTGATAGGTCCAGGGGTTGTTCATCAGCATCCAGTAGGTGTACTGAACGCCAATTTCAATTTCCTGGCGGTTCTTGTCGAACTTGTCCATATCTTTAATTTCGGGAAGCAGGGTGGGTACGCCGTCAACAATGGAGTAAGTCGGCTCAATACCAAAGGGATTGCCTTCGGGAACGCCAAAGAAGAGGTCCATCTGGCCTTCTTCGCTCAAGAGGTAACTCATGAACTGAATGGCGCGGGCCTTGTCTTTTACGTTTTTGGAAATCAGCGTTAATGTCCAGCCGGAAATTCCGCCGGAAGCAAGCCTGGGATCATCGCCGCGGCTGTTTTTGGGGCCGGGAACCGCTATGTAAATCGTATTGGGGTCAATATTGTAGCGGGCATTTTGAGGAGCCTGCATATCCCAGTTCTGATAGAGCATGGCAAAGAAACGTCCCTGTGCGGCTTTTTCTTCAATCTGCGGACGATTGTCAACAAATGTGTCCATGGGGATAAGCCCATCTTCGGTGGCCTGGCGGAATACTTTCAGCCAGCGCACATATTCGGGGTGGTTATAGCCCAGATCCGGGTTTTCAAATACGCCATTTGCGTTTTCCCGCGGTATAGCCAGGAAGTTAAGAAGATAGTCGTGGAGTGTTACGTTGCCGGTGGCGTTAAATTCACCAAAGCCCATCGGAATAATGGGTTGGCCGTTTATGACGGGGAATGTATCCCGCGCTTTGCGCAGCGCATTCAGGAAACCTTCCGGCGTGGTCATGTCGGGGCTGCCAATAGCTTCATACATATCCTTGCGAACCAGGAAGGTCTGGTTGGAATCCAGTAAACCTCTGTACCGTTCAATGTCAGTGGGGGTAAAAGACGCATTGGGATACCCATAGACATTGTTGTTATTGTGGCGGAACCAGCCCAGTCTTTGCGGATTTGCTACTTCAAAGAAGTAGGGATCATACTGATCGGCAAGTTCTTCCAGCGGCAAAAGCAATCCCGCATCGATCATCATGGGGATTTGAACCGCCCAATGGCCCAGGGTGATAAAATCGGGCAATACCTGACCAGCGATCATTGCGTTAAGCCGGTCATCTTCGGCTCCTGCCGGTACGATAAAGCGGACATCCACGCCTGTTTTCTCGGTAATGTACTTCGATACCCGGGAATCGCCCCATTGCCGGCTAAACCAGTTAAAATGGATGTACCAGTCAAACCGGATGGGTTTTTCGGTATTTAACGTCCATCCCGGAACATCCGCCGAGGTGCTTGCTACTGCAGGAATAAACGAATCTCTATTCTTACAGGCAACCAATGCCATCGCCGTTACAATGGCGACAACCAACACTAACATCACACTCTTTCTCATCTCTTTCCTCCTCAAATGATATAAATATTTTTTCCTTATCCTTTAATCGCTCCAATCATAACGCCCTTCACAAAGTAGCGCTGCAGGAATGGATAGATACAAATAATCGGTGCGGTGGTTACCACCATTGTTGCCAACTGTACCGATGTGGAACTGACCGCCTGGGCCGATACACTCGCAGGCATCCCGACAATGGACCTTGTTTGCGATGAGCTGGCAATAACGCGATACAAAAAGGTCTGAATCGGCTGTAAATCGGGGTTATTCACAAACATGACCCCCGCAAAGTAGTCATTCCAGTGGCCAACGCCGGCAAAAAGGGTAATAGTCGCGATAACCGGCATGGACAGGGGCAAAATGATGCGAATAAAGATAAAAAAGTCGTTAGCCCCGTCGATTTTTGCCGATTCTTCCAAACTGGCCGGTAATTCCCGGAAAAAGGTCATGAAAATGATACAATAGAAGAAATTAAACAGGCCGGGAATGATATATACCAGGAACGTATCGTACAATCCAAGGCTCCGCAGCAAAATAAAGTAGGGAATAAGCCCGCCGCCGAAGAACATGGTAATCGTACCAACGGTCAGGTAAAACCGGCTGCCCAGAATGTACCTTTTGGAGAACGCATAGGCAACCATGGAGGTAAAAAACACGCCGGTTGCCGTCCCAATCAGGGTACGAAGCACGGTAATGGTGAAAGCCTGTACGATAGCCTTGTCCATAAACACCATACGGTAGCTTTCCAGTGAAAATTTCCGGGGCCACAGGTATATATTGCCCATCATGGTGTCCTGGGAGTCATTGAACGAAATAACCGTGACATTCCATACCGGATACAGGGTAACAATACAAATTAACACCATTATCGCAATAATGATAAAATCGCTGATGCCTAAGGGCTTTTCCATAACAGGTCTCCTAAAACAGCGCTCTAAAAGAGCGACACATCGTTGAGTTTCTTGGTTATCCTGTTGGCTCCAAACAGAAGGCCAAAGGCAACAATAGACTTAAAGAAGCCAATCGCGGCGGCATAAGAAAACCGCATACTCCGCATGGCTGAGTGATAGGTATATATGTCTATCACGTTACTGCGGGGAGCATTAAGTGGGTTCCATAATACCAGAATTTGGTCAAAATTCGAGTTTAACAGCCCGCCAACCGCAAGAATGAACAGAATCGTAATGGTTCCCATAATGCAGGGCAGGGTAATATGCCATATTTTTTGGAGGCGTCCTACCCCGTCAATTTCCGCGGCTTCGTACATATCCTGATCAATACCGCTTATGGCGGCAAGGTAGATAATCGCCGACCAGCCAAGTTCCTTCCATATTGAGGATATCGTAATAATACCCCAAAAGTACTGGGGAAACGCCAGAAAGGTGACTCCCTGCTTTAATACGCCCATTTTGACCAATATATCATTGAAAAAGCCGGTTTCAGAGAGCCATGTGGTCAAAATACCGCCTAAAACTACCCATGAAAGGAAGTGGGGCAGGTAGGAAATGGTCTGTACAAAGCGCTTAAACTGCGGTAAATGCACTTCATTGAGCAACAATGCGAAAATAATGGGCAGCGGAAAGACCACAAAGAGCCGCAACAGGCTGATTCCCAGGGTATTTTGGAGAATATGCGCAAATTCAGGGTCTTTGATAAAGGCAATAAAGTGATTAAACCCGCCGTGTGAGGCCCAACCCGAGGTCAAAAAGGAAAGGCTGAATATACTTTCGGTTGGCCTGAAGTTTTGCTTGAAAGCTATCAATAAGCCATACATGGGGGCGTAGTTAAAAATGACCATCCAAAGAAGCCCAAAAAGGGCCATTATTTGCAGGTATTTTTCTTGCCGGAACCGTTTCCACAGATTTGGTTGGTTAATTCTCATACGCCTAACCTAATTATGATATTATTAAAAAAAAGTGTTGACATAGCCTTAAGAGTACCTGTATTATAGATGTATGTCAAGTCATAAAACACAAATTCTTTCGGTCCGCACAATGATCATAGCTTTGTGCGCGGTGTCGGTTTTCGCCCTTGTTTCCTGCGCTTCGCAGCCCAAGGTAAACTACGAGATGGCGAAAATATATCTGACGGATAAAGCCCTTACCGTTGGCGAATTCGGCGATTTCTTTGACGGCCTTGATGGGGTTTCGGTCAGCAGGCATCCCTGGGGCGGAAGCAGAGAAGAAGTATACGGTACATTCTACCTTGCCGCAGACACAGGCAACCTGTATGTCCGCGCTGATATCTTTGACAAGTCCCTCAGAGCCTGGCCGCATGATTTTGAGCTGGGTTCGGTATGGAATGGAACCTCTCTGCAGGTGTTCTTTGGTACCAATACCAAAAAACGCACCGAATATACGGACGGCGATGTTGGCCTGCAAATGTTTGTAGTGCAGCCGGAAGAAGAAGACGGCGACCTGAGGGTTCAAATAGGGCGATTCAACAGCCGGCAATTTAAGGGTGCGGTCGTCGAATGGACCGAAAATTCCTACATTCTTGATATGAGCATCTCTCTGGATGCGCTGAGCATGAAAAAGCCTTTGAAAGCAAATCAAACGGTAATGCTTGAATTCCGAATCAATACCGCCAAATCCGAAGAAGAAGAGCCAGAAATGGCGCGCGAATTTATCGTAAACTGGCGGACACCCACCGATAATGCGTGGAAAGATCCGAGCACTTGGTCTTACGGGACAGTGGTTAAAAGATAATGTTTCCCCAGTAAAGGAAGGTTAGAGATGAAAAGAACAGCGCTGTTATTTGTTCTATTTTTAGTTGTTTTGGCTGGGGCATGGGCACAGGTTGTTAAGGTTGTCCAGAACAGCAATGACGGCTGGGAACTCCTTGTTGATGGCAAACAGATGTTTGTAAAAGGGGTTGTTTTTGCCGTTAATCCGCCGGGAACCAGCTTTACATACAACCTATGGAATGAAGGTGATACAACTATCCGCAGAGTACTCGACTATGAAGGCGAGCTGATGCGGGCGGCGGGTATTAATGCAATTAGAACCGGTCCGGATATCCCACGAAGATGGGTAGAATATCTGTACAACAATTTCGACATTCTTACCCTTGTCAACTATGATCTTGAGCGCTGGTCTGGCATCTATGGCCATACTGCCAATTACTATGACCCCGAAGTGCGTCAAAATGTCATGAAAAAGGCCTATAATATGGTCAACCGGTATAAAGACGCAAGCGGTATACTCGGCTACTTGTTTGGAGACGGGAATCCGGAGGGTCTTTACTATGAAGGGTCGGGCAAATACCATGACAACGACCCCGATGTTGCCAGAAAATACGGGTCCAATCCGGGCTTGCGCAAAGCCCGGGCCCTTTTCTCTCTAACCGAAGATGTATTTCAACAAACAAAAGACCTTGATCCCGACCGTCCGGTAGGGTTTTTGACCAACGGCCTTAGCTCGATTGACCTTATTGCCGATGAATGTCCCAGTCTGGATTTCATCGCGTGTACCCTGGGTCAGTTCTACGATTGGGCGGCTATGCGGACAAACCCGGATTTTTGGCGTGAGGCCAGGCAAAAACTGAACAAGCCGGTTATCATTGGCTCGTTTGGAGCGCCGGCCTGGAACGCCAAGCATATGCGGGAAGATCAATACAATCAGGCCCTGTGGATTGTCAATCAATGGAAGGATATGTACGGCAATGCCTACGGCAAGGGCCAATCAAACAATATTGGCGGTTTTGTCAGTGAATGGACCGACCAATGGTATAAAAATGACTATGGTTCGGCAGGCGGAGCGCAAATACATATCCACAATACCGAGCCGACCGGCGAAGTGCCGGATTACACATTTTCTCATACGCCGCGGCACGCGAACATGACTCCTGAATGGATGGGTATTACCAGCCAGGGAGAGCGTAAATATGTCGCCTGGTTCCGCGAAAAGATACCCCGCGCGTCTTATTATACGTTACAGCATATCTGGAGCGCTGATCCCTGGAGGCTCGCCGATTCAGCCGATGAAGGCGCCGCCACCATCGATTCCCATTTTGCCAAACTGGATTATGCCTATGCGCTGGCTCGCGGCCGGGACGCCGTTGAGAAACCACCCAATTGGAGAGTAACCAATGAGGTGAATGTTCTTGCCATGCAAACCGGCGATGATGTGCAAAAAACCATGAAAGAAGACGGTGAAAATTTCTTTACCGCATTCAAAGACACCCAATACGGCGTTAAACTGTCAACGACCTTCTGGGGCCAAACTGAACTGGGAACCATTAGCGGCGGCAAACTTGAAGGCGGAGCCACCGTGTATATGCGGCATGATATGGTTACCGGAGAAGGACCGGTACGGTCAGACATTTACCGGACGCAGGAAATGGGACTGGCGGAACGGCCCTTCGATGTGTATCAGGGCTGGTTCACCTGGAAAGGTTTTGGCGCGGAAATAAACGCCCACTACCACCATGGCAAAGGCAGCTGGCTGGGTGAAGGCGACTTCTTCAATTTAAATACAGAAAAATATGACTTGTACAGCGATGATATATGGAACGTAAAGTCCCCCATCGCCGTAGAAGGAAGATATAACTTTGGGATGCAGGGAAGGCAGGGGCTTGCGGTTATCATGGGCCCCAAAATTTATGCCGGCGCCCCTCCCATGATTTTGGGAAAATGGTACAAAGAAGGTGAATGGGTAAAAGGTCATTATATGGCCTATTCGGTTATGGTCGGCCAGTCATTCTCGCACCTTAATGAAGAAAAGGGCGAATATGAGGACCTTGGTGTCTATGAAAAACCCAATACGACCGGTTCACTGTGGTTCTCCTGGACACCTACCCGAAGCGCGGCGACACCGCCCATTGGTTGGGTGGCCGCGCCGTTTTTCCAGGTACAAGTGGGCATAATGGGAACCAATTTCCAGAAAATCGGCGAAGGGTATTTCTTGCGGAACACCGATGTAAATTACTACCCTGGTCTTGATAAAGATGGATATCTCCTTAAAGAAGGGGAAATAACCGCCCTTGATACCCTTGCGACCAAGTTGCGGGTTGAATACCGGACGGGACGAATTTTAGGTTTCCAAACGGAAATCATACACGCCGGTCTGGTGGCGAACAGCAACTGGGTACCGCCCCTTATGAGTACGATTTTTGCCGATATTGGCACGGGAAACCGCTTTGAAATAAAAGGCGGCGTAAACGGCACATACAGAAACTACGGCGCTGCCCTGAACGGCCTGTACCGGAAACCTTTGCAGGGTCCGGTTACCAGCAAGTATATAGGAGCTGGGGCGATACATAGTATCAACAGACCCGTCGAGCCCTTTGCGGTTGGCGGAAATCGTGAAATGCTGAGTCTGGAAGCCATATTCTCCTTTGACCTTGAGCCGGCGTCATGGCTCTGGGAATGGAATGTGTGGGATACCGAAGGTGCTTTATTTGCCACCAGAGTACGGGGGCGCTACAATATCTTTGAGGGACTCTCCGACCCCGGAACCCGCAAAGGCGCCGATGGGAAGTTCCGGTCTGACTACAGCGGCTATCCGGAAACATACGGTAACTACGAACTGGGCTGGATGGTTTTCTGGAATCCCAAAAATGATATCCGTGTTGCCAATTCGCTGGACTTTACCCGTGGTTTTGCCTGGAACGGCATACCGGACAGCGCCGATGCTGAGCGGGAAGTCATTACCGGCTGGCAGGAATCGCTCCGGTTCCGCTACAAGCGGGTAGTATTCTCCGGTTTGGTAGCCTTTGACCTGTGGGGGCCGGTAAGCTCCGATCGGGAAAATAACCAAACCTACCCCATGCGCTGGGGCTTTGATTTAGCCTGGGGCCTTACCCACAGACCATCGTTGATGGACTCGTCGAACAGGGTTGGCATTCGCTGGAATGGGGTAATCCGCGACCGGTTCTCCCCCAACGCAAGCCAGGGCAGAGATTCGCAGGAATTGATACTGTACTTTAACTATACATTTTAATTAACAAGGAGAAGACGATGAAGAACAACAAATGGATTATAATTTTTTGTGGTATTGCATTAATTATGGCGGGTGCATGCGCGAGCAATATGATGCTGGTGGCGCACGATGAGCCTTTTGTAACCGGGGGAACTCTGGTATGGAGCGATGAGTTTGACGGCGATTCGCTGGACTTAACCAAATGGAATATCGATACCGGCACCGGCGCTCAGTACGGTTTGACCGGCTGGGGCAACAATGAATTGCAGTTCTACCGGCCGGAAAATGTCGTGGTAAAAGACGGCATCCTGTACCTTGAATCGCGCAAAGACAATGCCGACTATGACAAAAGGGATACGGCGGGCGGCGTTGTGTTTACTTCGGGAAAAATCACCACCGGCGGCAATTTGTCGCATGATGGTCTGACCACCGGTACCCAAAAATTTGTGGCGCTGCCTGGTGACCGGGTAGAAGCGCGCATTCGTTCCACCCGCGGCGTTGGTTTCTGGCCGGCTTTCTGGCTTATCGGCGCGACCACAAACAAATATGGCGACACCAAAAAAGTATACGGCTGGCCGCGCGCTGGTGAAATTGATGTTTTGGAAATCAGGGGCGGTCAGGAAAACCAACTGATGTCCACCGTCCATTTTGGTCCCTATTGGCCGCTGAACCGGGCCGATGGCAAGTCCCAGAAAATAGATATTAACCTTGCCGATGACTTTCATGTATACGGTGTTACCTGGGACAGTAAGTTCATGCACTTTTTGTTTGACGGCGAAATTTGGTATTCCATTGATATGCAGCAGCTCCATGACGATAACGGCAAAGAGTTCTACGTTAAGGAAGCATTCAATGCCAAAACAGGCTTCGTCATTAACCTGAACCTCGCCATTGCCGGCGCCTTCTCTGGCGGCAAAACCCCCGATGACTCAGTCTTCGAGGATGATGCCCCTTATGAAGATCGCTGCTTTATGGTGGACTGGATACGAGTGTACCGGAAATAACACGGAGGTAAGTATATTATGAAGAACATAATAATCGTTACATTAGCGGCTTTATTACTCGGTTTTTCCGGCTGCAGCAATCTCGGCGAAGATCCGCTGCCGTCTCCGGGGCCGAATCCGGATGGATCCGTTACCCTGTTTGTAAACGGCTCGGTCTATAACTTTGACTATACAGCAAAATATGACGGTATTGAATTGGCTATAAACCCCGCCGAAACTCCAGCCGGAGGCGGCTTGTTTACCAGCATGAGTACGAAAGGCCAATGGTTTGCCGGAGGCAGGGGCTTGGATTCCGCCAACCCCGCTTCGCAGTATGCATCACGGTATAATACCAATGGTATATCATCAATGGAATGGCGAATGGACCTGCCCGGTAATGATATTGGCGGCGGTCAGAGGCAGGAATGGCGATTCACCCTGTTTGATACTAAGCCCATTTTCCTGGACGGTAAGACGCAGGTTACTTTATGGGTCAAGTATGTACAACCGGTGCCAGGTGTTGCCTTTAATGCTCATTCGTGTAACGTGGGCTTTCAGGCATATTCGAGCAGCGGTTATCGCATCGCAAATGCATCTCTTGCAATACCGAATAATCAACGGAATCAGCAATGGTACCGGCATACGGTTCAATTGGACACGAGTATCCTTGCTCCGGTGACGATACCTGATCCTGAAGATACGAGCAAGACGATCACGGTGTATGCTCGGGTTCCATTTCCAAAAGGCGAGGCGCTTAAGCAATGGAGTATTGGCCTTCCGCCAAACAGCGGCAGAGTGTTTGTGGATGAAATTGTTATTGAATAGGGGGATTGTATGAAGAAAATAGCGATAGCAGCTCTGATAATGGCTGCGCTGGTGGTTTTTGCTGCCTGTCCAGGTCCAAACTACGAGGTTAAACAATCCTATTTTGGTTATTATACGGTTACGATTGAACAGCCTGCTATAGGCGGGACTTTTAAGGTCGATTCTTCAGCGGCGCCCAATGGCTCATTAATAACGGTTCTTCCGAACTCTAATGACATAAGCTGGGAGGTTGACTATATTTTAGTGAACGGCGCGGCAATACAGGGTAGCCAGTTCACTTTATTTGGCAATTCTGTTGTAACCGGATTCTTCAGCGGAGGCCCTGGTCCGTTTACGGTTACGGAAGGAATTGTCGGAGGAACAGGCGGGACTCTTACGTTTGCGGTAAATGGAGTACCCCTTGATTCTGGTGATGAGGCAAACAAGGGTCAGGTAATAACGGTTACCGCAATACCCGATCCCGACTATATACTGGAGTGGGTAAGCGTGTACGGCGTTCCCCGGAATCCGGTTAGTCCCGATGTGTACGAATTCACTCTGCTCAATAATACTACGGTAATGGCAGCGTTTAAGCTTGACGATGGTATGTATACAGTTACCGTTCGTCAGCCGGACGCAGGCGGAACGGTGTCTGTTGCGATAGACGGAAACAGCTCTACGACGATACTGGATGGAGCCAGAGATGATCTGGTAACGATTACCGCGACTCCTGATGATGCGGATTGGGAACTGGACTATATTGCCGTAAACGGTGTCCGTCTGGGTTCAGGCGTGAACACCTTTACTTTAACCGCCAATGCCACGGTAGCCGCGTTCTTTAAGCCGGTAGTAGTCATAAATGTTGACGGTCCGTTTAACCTTACGGTTATCCCACCCCCCACAGGAAGTGGGATGGTCAGGGTTTCTATTGATGGTGGCGGTGAGTATAGTTTAACCGGATACGATGATGTGCCGAAGAACACAATAGTAACATTTTTCTTGAGTCCTCCTTCCCAACATTCTACAAAGTGGGTTCTGGTGAACGATGAGATTCTGGAGACGGATCCAACTCACGGCGACTATCGATTCAACTTGACAAGAGATACCACGGTAACCGCATTGTTTACCCCTACACCTATAAATACTAACCAGCAGGTTATGGTTAGGGTGGTTTCTTTGACCCCGGAAGGCGGAACGATAATGGCTTCTGTAGACGGGATACAGATTGAACCTCGAATGGATAAGGGTGTAGATATAGTGCTTCTGCCGGAGCCTGTTCCTGGTTATAAGCTGGAATGGATTAAAGTGAACGATGATGAACTGGATCCGGATGCTGAGGGTGTATACCAATTTACTCTGGAAGACAGTACCATTATAAGCGCGTTATTTGTACCGTTATTTACCGTTACGGTTATCCCGCCCTCAGTAGGCGGAACTATCTCTGCGGTACCGACAACGGGAAGGCACGAGCAGGTAACCGTTACCGCGGCTGCTGCTGCCGGCTATGATATAGACTGGGTCAGTGTGGACGGTGAGCCTGTGGATCTGGACAATAACAACCAGTACCAATTCCAACTGACGGCCAATGCCGTTGTAATGGGGGGCTTTAAGCTGCAAGCCAGTACCTTTGCCGTGACGGTTATCCCCCCCATCGGCGGCGGCGGAACGGTATCTGTTTCTCCGGGAGCGGGACAAAGCGGTCAGAGGATAGTGATTACGCCGCTTATTGATCAGGGCTTCCGGCTTGATTCGATTTTAGTAAACGGTGCGCTTGAGTTACCGGATGATGACGGCGTATACAGCTTCACTCTGACGACCGATACTCTGGTAACATCATCCTTTAGTATAAACAGTCCCCGCGTTATCTTTAGCGGCGGGTTTAACAATGGTATCCTGGGCGGAGAGACCGAATTTGAGAAAGGTGACACTGTTCCTCCTATAGATACCTGGCTGTTGCCGCAGAATTCTCTGGCGCCCGGCGCAGGGGTAGGCGGCAGAGGCGCGGCGATTAAGGTGGCCTTTACCAGTGTAAGTGACTATTTTGGCTTAAAAATTACTCTGGATGACCCGCTGAATATGCAGGATGTCCAATGGCTTTCTCTGTATGTACGAAGTTCGTATCAGTATACAGGGGCTGTGACAGAATCCTATTTCCGTCCGGCAATTAACAGTGTCGTTTTTGGAGATTATGATGAAACGCTTGCCGAGCCGGATTGGGTAAAATCGGTTTGGTATGCCGGTGAACTGAACAACGGCGATGGTATCCAACTGGGTCCCAATTACCGCGAAATACTGGTGCCGGTACCCAAAGCTATCGATCACGAGATCAACACCGTCATGCTGTATTTTGCTCCGCGGCAATTGTATGTTGCCAACCCGAATCTGCCGCCTCAAACCTTTGAGATTTTCATTGACCAAATACGGTTTATGGAAGGCGGAGCGGTATTGGAACAAGTGTGGCTGCCCGAAGATTTGGAAACATCGCCCTATAGACCTACGGTTCCCTACAGGCTGAATGGCGGCAGCACTACTTTTGCAACCTGCGCGCATGTGCTGACTATGGATACCAGACTGGTGTACCGGATAGGCACTTCGAGTGTATCCCTGTTTGGCAAGGACGGCGATCCTGAAGTAACCCGATTCTACAACAGGTTCACCGATTTCTTTGTGAACCCTGGTGACATTGTCTACAATGTGGTTGGCGGCGGTCTAACCGTTAACAATGGTACCCATACCATTACTCCAACCGGGCCTGGCGGCGGTGTACTCAGCGGTGCTGTACACAGGCTGGTTGCCACCTATGACGGCGTTGCGAGTGAAAACTCCATGGAATTCAGGGTATTGGGTCTGCCTCAGACACCAGTTGGCGGTACTATGCTGATTGATGACTTTGCCAATGTTCCTGTGCTGGCGAGCGGGCATGTGCAGTCTCCGTATTTCTGGGGTGGCTGGGCTGGTGACAGTCAGAGCCGTGGAACCCCACCCATCTTGTTTGGCTATGTTGACGACTTAATGAGGTCGCCGTCTTATGTGGATAGCGGCAGGCAGCGTGACGACTGGTATGAACTGGGAACATGGGGGCTTAATCACGATCTGAGCACCCTCACCACGATTACCGTCAATATGGCCCTGAATGTAGGGGTAAAATACACCTTTGGCCTGGAAAGCGGATATCCGGGAGTAGCGTCAACACTGGTGGGCAACAAAGCGGACGGCGGGAAATTCTCGCATACCGTAACGCTTACGGGAAGAGGTTTCTCATCTCAGGCGTATGTGCTCCAATTGAGCGACTTTAGGAACGCCGGTGTTAATCTGAGCTGCGTCACGGGATATACCTTCTTTACGGAAGGGGCAGGATTGAACACAGGGCTGCCGGTAGGCGCGTTCGATGGCAGCGAATTCTTCATTGAAGTTCATTCAATAACGGCAGAATAAAGGAGTATATACGTGAAAGGAAAGTTTGTGGTAATAAGTATAACTATTCTCACATTGGCTGCAGTGATAATGTCCTGTGGTACGGCAGGCAGCCCGGTTGAAACAGAAAAAAGAACTGGGCCCTTTACCGACAAGCGGGGCGTTTCATACGCCTTTGAACAGGATAAAACCTACCGGGAAGATGTCGAACTGCTTGCTCCATCGGTTAGATGGTTCTATAACTGGGGCGTTCAGCCCCATGAGGAAGTAGCCGCAGCGGCAGCGGAACACAATGTACTGTTCTACCCCATGGCATGGAGCCCCTATCCAAGGCATATAGAAATGCTGGATGCCTATCTGACGGAGAATCCCCAGATTGAGTGGATTATGGGTTATAACGAGCCAAACCTGACGGATCAGGCCAATATGACCCCCCGTCAGGCAGCCAAAACCTGGCCCAAACTGATTGCGCTTGCCAAAAAACACAACCTGAAAGTCTTGTCACCGGCAATGAACTACGGCACTTTGCAAGACTATGGGAACCCCTGGAAATGGCTGCATGAGTTTTTTGGCATGGATTGGTATAACGAAGAAGAAGGTAAAACCTATAAGAACCGGGGTTTTAAGGGCGTATCCCTTAATGATATTGACGCCATATCCGTTCATTCCTATATGCCGGATGCAGGCGCCCTGAAAGGGTACATCGCCCGATTCAAAGAATACGGCAAGCCAATCTGGCTGACTGAATTCTGCGCTTGGGACGGCATTAACTGGGACAGCCTTACCCACGAACAAGGCCATGAAATACAGCTTAAGTTTTTGAGCGAGGCGATTACCTATCTGGAACTTGATCCGGATGTGGAAAAATACGCCTGGTTTATTCCCAAGGGCAGCGAGCACGAAGATCACAAGCCCTACCATAAATTGCTCTCCAGAACCGTGCGGCCGGATATGAATCCGCCGGAACTGATTCCCCTTGGCATCGTGTATGTCAACATGGGCACCTGCGACAAAAGCGTATGGGTTCCTGCCGGGCAAACATTCTGGGCAAAAGACTTTACCGACATGGTCTTTTCGGACTATATCTTTAAAAACGATGATCCGCACTGGCCGCGCAATGAACGGCGCAAGGGGGCCGGCGTTTGGTTCCGTCCCGGCACCGATTCGGGCGGGGCGCCCCTGGATATGCATAGTTTTTCCAGGGGAAAATGGGTAGAGTATCAGGTGGACGTGCCTGCAGCCAAAGCCTATACGTTCAGCCTGCGTAACATGGTCGCGGAGGCAACCGAAATTGCCATTACCGTGAGCAGCGAAGCTGCCGGAGACAGACAGCCGGCCGCGACGGTCAGCTTATCGCCAACCACCGCGTGGAGAACCAGCACAGTACCCGTGCAACTGGAAGCAGGCAGGCATACCCTGCGGCTGACCGTTGTGGAAGGTGACTGTGCCTTAAACTGGCTGCGTTTGGATTAATTTTGCGGTTTTTTACTATAAATATGCGTTTATCCGTTGGATAAGCCAAAAGTTGTGCTATACTTAAGGTAGAGGAGAAGCTTATGAAAAAGAACATTCGTTTTTTCGACATTGTCGGAATCTGTGTGCTGATTGGTGCGTTTTTGTTCACCGCCTGTCCAAATGATGGAGGAACTACTCCCAGTTCCCCGGCGGTGTACAATATCGTTGTTGGGACCTTTTTCGGAGGTACAGTAGAAGCGGAGCCTGTTCAGGCGACAGAAGGGACATGGGTAGACCTGTTGGTAACGATAACCACCCCTGGTTGGGTGCTCGTGACCAATTCACTCAAGGTTTTAGATGAAGATGGAGACCCCACGGACGTTGTCGTTGAAGATGATGGCGCTGACCCTAATACCGGGGCTGGATATTGGCAATTCCAAATGCCCGGCTACGATGTTCAGATTGTCGCGCAATTTGTAGACCCGGTTAATCCTTTCACTACGGCGCCGTTCCTGAGCGTTCTTACGCCAGGGGATGGTACTCTTGGTTATACCATTACTGCTTCAGACCCTGTGGCGGATGGCTACAACCTATGGCATATACAGGGAAATACCACTGATGTAACAGCGATCAAAGGCGGAACTCAACTCACCAATGTGGCATTGAGCGGTACGATACCGGGTTTGAACAATGGCACCGCCTATAGCGTGGTGGTCATGGCGTATAAAACAGGCTATAACCAAGTAAATAGCAATTCCAATACACAAACCGGAACTCCGGTGGCCCCCACTGTTACGGCGCCGACCTTGAGCGCTCTTACGGCAGGGGTTAACACGCTTGCCGCTACCTGGACTGTTTCAGCGCCTGCGGCGACCAGCTATACCGTATACTGGGGAATGGGAACGCAATCTGCGGATAATTTGGTAGCAGGTGCAAACTCTTTCAATGCCGGTACGGCGCTGACCTATACTATTCCCAGTCTGACCAATGACCAGCTCTACAGCGTGGTGGTACGGGCAACCGTGGTTATTGGCAGTAATACGTACTATGTTAATTCTGCAGTGCAAACCGGAACCCCGCAGGCCGCACCGCCTCCGGTATTTAGCGCGGCGCCAACCTTGACTGCCGGTACGGCAGGGGATACCACCTTTATCGTTAATTGGAGCAATTCAACTCCTGCGGCGACCAGCTATACCGTATACTGGGGAGCGGGAACGCAATCTGCGGATAATTTGGTAGCAGGTTCGAACTCTTTCAATGCCGGTACGGCGCTGACCTATACTATTCCCAGTCTGACCAATGGCCAGCTCTACAGCGTGGTGGTACGGGCGACCGATGGTACCCGTACACCCATTAATTCCAATGTTGTGACGGGAACACCCAATATAATCACTGGACCAACCTACAGTATTACCATAAATCCATCGACTCCACCGACCGGAGGTAGTGTCAGTGCCAGTGCAACGAGTGGTATAACCGCTGGTACACCAATCACGTTGACGGTAGCTCCGGCTTCAGGCAGAGAACTGGGAAGCCTGACTGGTACCTGGGATAGCAACGGCAACAATCTTTCTCTTCAGGAAACGGACACCAATACCTGGCGATTTAATATGCCCCCCAGCAGTGTCACCATTAATGCAACATTTATAGAAGCGGGTGTCATACCGATCTTCCTGAATGGGATAATGTACGGTGACTTTATACACTGGGAAGGCGATGAGGCTACGTGGGTGAATGATGAAATGGGACCTACCGGACAGGGTATAATTACACCCATTACCCTTGCTCCCTCTAGCGGCTATTTCCATGGCTTTGCGATTGACTATCCCGATGGCATTGATCTGAATTCCGTAGACGCGCTTTCGCTCTGGATTAGAGCTCGCGGCAGGAACGTTACGGTAGATCGCATTGGGTTTGGCGGCGCCGCGGCGACCGATCCGTATGGGGTTGATTATGCCGGCGAAAATAATCAGGGGTTTGTAGCCACTACAACCTGGCAACAGCTTATTATACCGCTTCCAAAACGGATAGACGGTACTATCTACTCTGCGTTCCAGATCGGTATTACCGGCTCGAATATTAATGGCGCCGAACTGTATCTGCATGACATCAGGTTTATTCCCGCGACCGTAAGCATGACCAATCTTATTATTCCTGATATGAACGGACCGATTGAAATGAGTCCAACGCAAACAAGGTTAAATGTTGTTCTGGGAGGCTCAAGAGCAACTTATAGTGTTAACGGCACAACGCGCAGCTTATACATTAACAGGGTTAAGTTTGATAACTGGTATAATACAACCTATACGGTTACCAACGCGACCCTTTCCGCACAGGCCTATGCGACCGGTATGCTCACGCCTAATGCAGGTGTGTCGAATTTCCCGCTGACCGTTCAATTTGATACAAGGGTCAGCAATGAAATGACCGTGCAGGTATTTACCACCCCAATCGTATGGATTGAAAACTTCCTGGATCGAACGCCTGGACCAACGGGAGGTTTCCATGAAAGCATAAAAGATGGACAAACTCTTGAAGCTTGGGTACACATGGGTACTCCATGGGGAGTATTTAGTGATACGATAGAAGGTGCTACGTCACTGCCGGTATTAGAGTGTACATGGCATGGAATAATTAATGACTGGGCCGGCATGGGACAAACCTATGATAACCCGATACAGGTTGATGGACGGGTTTTCTCTACCTTTGCTATTAGAGTTATGTCGAATCGCACAGGTGCTCCCCCTCTGTTGGAGCTTAATACCAATGTTGGCAGAATTGATATAAATATTGGTCCGACTGTTGCTAATACCTGGCAAATTATAACATTCCCGATTCCTAATGGCCTTAGGCAAATAAATGAGTTTACAATGCATTTTGCATGGCCTGATTTAGGAGCTGGTTGGATGTTCTATATGGACTACTTCAGAGCGGAATAGGGTTTAGTACCAGAAGTTGTTCGGAAACGGTTGTTTCCGAACAACTTGCATGACAATGCGCGGGTTACCAATCCGCTGCCTGCAAGAGGGTCGGTGTGCAAGGCCGGCTTTCTTGCAGCTAAAAAGCTCAAAAAAACACTGGTTTTTTGAGCTTTTTAGCTGTATATTATATTAGGGTAGATAACATGGAGGAACGCATGAGGAAGTTATTGGTTATTGGAGCTATGGCGGCAGCCCTGGCTTTGGTTTCTTGCCCCGACAACAGCGACGATGGTCCTGTGCCATTGCAGCAGTTCTCAAGAAGACCGGTGTTAAACCTGAGTTTTGACGCAGCAACAGGCAATTTTCAGTTTACCCGGGACCATTCAGAGCCCCGGGCAGATCGGTACGATGTATACTATAGAAAGGGTAGTAACACGAGCGCGACTCTTCTTGAACGGGGAACTAAAGTAGAAGACATACGGAATAACACCTATACCATACCGGCTGCTGGTTATAGCAACGGGGAAATAATAAGCGCTGTAATAGTGGCAACATCGGGCGGGTTTGAGACCGCTGTTTCCCAGGCTCGTCAGGCAACCTATTTTATCATTGTGGGACCGGATCCGTTTGTGGATTCTCCGGGGTTAACCTTTACCTTTAATCAGGCAACCAGTAATTTCGACTATACCATTACTCATTCAGTGCCTCAGGCAACGAACTACCATATACGCCATATGAAAGGCACTCCGGGTGATACGACCCTGATGAACGAAGGAACCTTAATAAGCAATGTGTCCCTTACGGGTACCATACCGGGTACCGGTTATCTGCACAACGAAATAATGAGCATCATTGTCATGGCGGAAAGGGAAGGGTATATTGCCGCGTGGTCACCGTCCAGACAGGCAACCTATACCGCTCCCAGCGGCGGAAGTCCGGGATTGCAGATAAGTTTTAATCAGGCTGCCAGCAATTTCCAGTATACCATTACGCCTCCCACTCCCGCCACTCCCGCTCCAGTAGGTTATGATCTGCGCTGGGCGAAGGGTTCTCTGGACCAGGCAACCTTGCTCAGTTCAGGAATTCCGGTTATCGGTGTATCCCTTTCCGGTACCATACCGGGTGCCACTTCTGCAGTGTTTGCCAATAATGAGGTGATCAGTGTTATTGTCATAGCGAAATGGGCTGGACCCAGTGACACCTATTCCCCGGTTCGTCAGGCGACCTTTACCACCAGTGGAGATCCAACGGTATTTACCATAATGCCGGATTTCAGTTTAGATTTTGATACGGAAACCGGTGATTTCTCATTCATGCGAACACGCCATTCAACTCCCCGAGCAGATCGCTACGATCTCTACTGGATGAAGGGCGATCGTAACCAGGCGACCCTGCTGAACCAGGGAACTTTGATGAGCAATGTGTCCGGCTGGGGCGATATACCAGGCGATAGTTTTGTCAATGGAGAATGGATAAGTGTTGTGATGGTGGCAATATTGAGCGGGTATACGGATGGCTATTCGGCTGTCAAATATTCAACCTATTTTATTCCCCTTAATGATTTCGTAACAAAGCCAAACGTAACCATTTCTCTGGAAACAGGCAGCTTCCAGTATAACTATACCCCTGCGGCTCCTGCTGCAACAAGCTATGATCTGCGCTGGATGAAGGGCGCTCAAAATCAGGCAACCCTGCTGGCTCAGGGGACATTGGTAAGCAATGTCCACGCTTCCGGTACCATATCGGGCGCCAGCTTTGTCAATAATGAAGTGATAAGCGTCCTGGTAATAGCAAAAAGGGACGGATACAATGACGGCTATGCTGATGTTAAGCAGTTAACCTATTTTGTTGATCCCGGGGATTATGTATTTATACCGGGTACCAGTCCCAAACGCGGTGTTGGGTATGATTTTAGAACCTTGGGGGCTTATGGCGGTTCTGCCAAAAATTCCAAACACGCTGCGCGGGATATGGCTCTTTTGCAGAGCGGCACCGCCGGTATTAGCTGGTTCTATAACTGGGGACCTGCACCGGATAATGATATACTGCCGGCATTTCGCGCATCCGGATTGGAATTCTGTCCAATGGCCTGGAACACGGGTTATAACATAGAGAGAATAACCACTTTTTCCAGCAATCATCCCAATACCAGATACCTGCTTGCGTACAATGAACCCAATTTCCGGCATCAGGCAGCTCTGACTCCCCAGGCGGCGGCGAATGACTGGAGTCGGTTCAGAAATACGGCCTTAAATGCCAAGCCGGGCGGTCTTAGAATTGTTTCACCCGCAATGAATTTCAGCGGAGGCGGAGAAGAATTACCAACTCCTCCGGGTATTCCTGCCGGCAGATGGAACAGTCCCTATAACTGGCTGGATGATTTCTTTGCCGCAATTGGCCCGGCGCAAACTGCCGAAATTGAAGCTATTTCAGTGCATACCTATCCGTGGTGGGCGAGCGCGGTAAAGGGTATTCTGCATGATTATAAACGATACGGAAAACCGATCTGGTTAACCGAGTTCTGCGGCTGGGAAGACCTGCAAAACCGGACTCCAAACTGGCAGTTGCAGGCAGAGTACATGAGTATGGTTCTGGTATACCTTGAAATGGACCCGGATGTGCATCGCTATGCCTGGTATCTTCCCAAGGGCCATGTAAGGGAAAATGTCGTTCCGGTTCCTTCTCCCAGTACTGCCAATACTCCATCGCATAACCTGATCACCGAGGTTCCATCCAACCCTGATTCTCCCCTTATGCCTGAATTGTCGCCTCTTGGCCTGATTTACACGAATATACCCACATTTGGTCCGCATCGTGAATGGACACCCGCCGGACGGAAAATGGACGCATCGCAATTTACCAGTTGTAATATGGCAAATCACATAGGTGTCAGCGGCTGGTCAAATATTGTGCAGTTCCGGCCGGTAACCGATACCGACAAATCGGCCGGCGTTTTGGAAATTTTTAGGTTTACTAACGCTATGTGGGTGGAATATCAGGTAAATGCGGCCACAGCCAAAACATATAACCTGACCTTGCGGTATAACGCCGCTGCCAATACTACGGTAGCGATTACGGTTAATGGCGCATCCGTTGGAGATGGAGGAGTTACGCTGCCCCGGAACGATGCTTGGGCTACCAGGGGCGATATTTCCATACCGTTGGTTGCCGGGCAAAATACCATACGCCTAAGGGTAACCGTTGGTGACTTTGCGTTGAACTGGTTACGATTTGATTAATTACGCCGGGCGTTGCCTGAGTGTTTTTAATAAAACTTGTTCGTTGAACAAGAAAAAAAAGCATATCCTTATAGATGAGGAGAAATGTATGAGGAAAAAGAACTTTAGTATTTTCGGCATTGCCGGAATCTTTTTACTGGTTGGTGCATTTATGTTCACCGCCTGTCCCAATGATGGTGGTACTACACCCACACCACCGCCGGCGGAATATTTTCTGGATGAGGCTGTTGTAGGAAGCACTGGTGGTTCTATAACAAGAACCTCGCCTACTACGGGAAAAGTAGCCGTAGGCACTACGGTAACCGTGAATGTGACTGCGAATACGAATTTCGCAATTACCTGGGTTAGAGTGTATGCAGAAACCGAAGTCGGCAATGGATCTACGTTCCTTGCTACAACTGCAGGCACCGGGGGCGATTACACATTCGAAATGCCGGCTTATGACGCGGAAGTGCGGGTTTTGTTTACATCAACACTGCTTCCTCAATTCACCACAGCACCGTCTATAAGCAATGCTTTGGCAGCAAACCTTAGTATTACCTTTGATCTTGTTGCTTCAGTTCCTGCGGCGACCAGCTATATGCTGTATTACAATGTAGGAAATGTAGATGCGACTGCGCTCATTGCAAACGGCTATTCACAAGCAGCTACTGTGGGAGCTAATACCATCGGCAGTTTGACCAACGATCTGGAATACAGTTTTGTGGTCGTAGCAACCTTGGCTACCCATTCGGGCAACGACGCATCGGGCGTTCTGCAAAGAACACCTGCTGCTGCGGTTCAGAATTTCATTACGGCGCCGGCTATAAGCGCTATTACGACCGCAAATCAAAGCATTACCTTTACGCTTGGTGCTTCAAATCCTGTGGCGTCCAGCTATGCGGTATTCTATGCGGCGGGCGCTTCTGTACCTGAGGCAACGCTTCTTACCGGAACACCCCAGACTGTTACTGTGGGATCAAATACCATCAGCGGTTTGACCAATGATCAAGCCTACAGTTTTGTGGTACAGGCGACTTTGACTGGTTATACCGGAAATAGAACATCGGCAGTGGCGAATGCCATCCCGGCGATACCGGTGCAACCGTTCACCACCGCTCCGGTTATAAACACTGTGGTAAATGGTGATACCAGTATTACCTTTAACCTTGTCGCTTCAGCTCCTGCGGCGTCCAGCTATGCGCTCTACTATGCGGCGGGTGCTGCTGTACCTGAGGCAACGCTCCTTGCTGGAACACCCCAGACTGTTACCGTGGGATCAAACACCATCAGCGGTTTGACCAACAATACCACCTACAGTTTTGTGGTACGAGCAACTTTGGCTAATTATGCAGGCAACGACGTATCGGCCGTTGCAACCGGCACTCCGGTAGCAGCAGGTCCGGGAGTACAACCGTTCACCACGGCGCCGATTTTGACCGTTGCGCCAGCGCATAACAGCCTTACCTATACCATTACTGATTCAGTTCCTGCGGCAAGCAGCTACACGATATACTACATCCAGAATGCTGCTGGTAGTCAAACTGTGCATCCTGTAGACATCATTATAGACAATGGAAATACGCAACCTACTACTGCGGTGACCGGTACCATAACTGGTTTGACCAATGGCCGGCTCATCAACCTCGTGGTTGTAGCGACTTTGGCTAACTATCTGGGCAACGACACATCGGATCCTATAACCGGAACTCCGGCTTCGCCGCCCTTTACCACAATGCCGAATTTGACTGCCGCTACCGCAGGGAATGGAACCATTGCCGTTACCTGGGCAGCTTCAAGTCCTGCGGCAACCAGCTACACGGTACACTGGGCAGTTGGTGCTGATCTTACCCCAGCGCAGATCAAAGCAGCGGCAACCAATGCTCCCGCTGTGTCGCCTTATACCATTACTGGTTTGACCAACGGTACCACCTATAGCGTTGTAGTAACCGCGACTGCTGTGGGGTATGCCAACGGTGATTCGAATGTTATGTCCGCAACGCCATTCCAGCCTGCGGCAGTAGAATACAACATTACCATTCTGCCGACAGTAAACGGTACCGGTACCGTTACTGCTGCAACTGAAAACGGCAATCCGACATCATCGCCTAGCAACGAGATGGTCTACCTGGATATAACCCCGCCGGCCGGAATGGAACCGGTTATTGTCAGAGTAATGCGGGTTACACCCAGTACGCAGCTCAGAGTGTACGATTTAATTGATGCCGCAACATCTCTCATTGGCAGGCCCAACTTTACCATGCCCGCCGGCGATGTAACAGTAGAAGTAACATTTGGCCCGATAGCAACATATCGCGTCTTGATAGACGGCGCGCCGAATACCGATGCGCAGCCTCAGGGCGTATTGGAAGCAGGTACCATGTTCGGTGAGAATATTAACTTCCCGGTATCAGCCCAACAGGAAGGTTTGAGCGGTAACACCTGTTTGATATTCAACTATGAAAACGACTGGGGCGCATTGATTATGGGCGGCTCGCTTGGCGCATTCCCCTACCTGACTCCCCTTGGCGGAGCAACCGCGCTTTCGTTCTGGATAAGAGGCGATATTAACGGCAACCTTAATGCTGTTGGCTTCGGCAGTGGAAACCATTCTATTTCATACACCGGTCAAACCGGCGGCGGTATTCCATTTACTACCACCTGGCAAAATGTACTGATTCCGGTGCCGAACGGCGCGATGGAACTTGGTACACTGCTGTCAATTCTTCCTGCGGCGGCCTCTGCTGGTTTTAATATCTACATCGACCGGGTCGAATATGTTATTACCTCTCAGACAGTGACCAGTGTTGCCACTAATCCCATGCCGGCTCTTGCTGCGCCTCCAGCGACTACACCCATTACCAATATGCTTCCGATGAACATAGGGTATACCGTTGGCGGTCAAACCCGTAACTTAACCAATGTCAGTCTTGCCTGGCATCCTACTGCTCCCTTGACTGTTACTGGTGCCGCAACCGCTGCTGGTCAGGTAATCACACCGACTGTGGCGGGCGGGACTTTCAACCTGCAAGTGACTATCGGCGGAGTAACCAGCGCCAGCACTCCCTATCAAATTGCTGCCGGAGCGTTCGTGATTCTTGAGCCCTTCACGCCTAATTCGGTACCGGGCTACTTTAATCCCTGGACCACTGGTATGAGCGATGAAGACTGGACTGCAGCTTTCCAGGCGGCTTATGAAGTACCCACAGATCTCCCGAACTATATTGGAGCTTCCAATCCTCCGCCGTTTGGTGATAAGTCAGGCGCTTGGTCATTCTGGTCAGCAGGACAAGCGGCGGCTCCTCGCCCCAATATATTCTCTTTCCAGGCTAATGGTGGTGAAGGATGGGCCGCGAATAACACATGGGCTGGTGTGAGAGGCCATAACTGGGATGTGAGCCAGTATACCACGCTTACCTTTGATGCACGCATGATGCGCGAGCAGCCAGCGCCCAGTACCGCACCTACTACTGGCGCGGTTCCGGCTGGAAATACCTTTAGGGTAGACCTGTATATCAACGGCGCTTGGGTCAATGGCCCGAACTTGACTATACCGCAATTCGAGACATGGTATGAGCAAACTATTCCATTGTCAGCCTTTGGATTGACCGGGGCAACCAAGATAATTCAGGGATGGCGGATATATACAGTCGCTCAGGTTCAAACCGGTAAAGGACTGTGGTGCTACCTTGGTGAAATCAGAGCTGTTGCTGCTCCGTAGTAGAATGTAATCTTTAGCCCATCAGCGGTGCTTGCATCGCGATGGTTAAACGCCCGGTTCACTGCAAGTGGCCGGGCGTTTTTTTTACATTGACTTTCAGCCATAGGGGTGCTAATATTATGACACAATAAAGGAGCGCTCTCATGAAAAAAATCAAACAATGGGCAATTATGCTGACATTCTGCGGTTTTATCGTGTCTTGTCCGGACAATAATACCGTTCCATCCGGCCCGCCTCCCGTTGCGATTACTATCAACACCATACTGGGCGTGAGTGTTCCGGTACGCGGGGCAACACCGGCGCTTGCCATTACCGATACAATGCAATACACCGGCATTATCGAATGGAGCGCCGGCGGTGTTGCCTTCACCGATACTTCCTTTGCTGCCTCGACCGTATACACCGCAACGATAACGTTAATACCAAAAGACGGCTTTACCCCGCAAGGCGTAGCAGAAAACTTTTTTACGGTTGCGGGAACAATCACACCGGCAACAAACGCCGCCAATACCGGCATCATTACCGCAGTATTCCCGATAACTGCCGGTGTCACCGGTAATCTTGCCACCATCGACATTAAAACGATACTGGGCGTAGCTCCTCCGGTAACCGGGGTTAACCGGGTAACCGCTATCACTCCCACAACACAATATACCGGAACCGTGGCATGGTCGCCGGCCGTAAGCGGGTCCTATGCCAGTCTGACTGTGTATACGGCAACCATAACACTAACGCCCCGAACAGGCTTTACCCTGGAAGGCGTAGCGGAAAATTTCTTTACGGTTGCGGGAACAACAACACCGGCTGCCAATGCCGCCAATGCAGGCGTCATTACCGCGGTATTCCCGGAAACCGATCTTGCCCTTGTCAGTATCCGCGCCATATCGGGTGTCATGCTTCCGGTTACCGAAGCTATTCCGGCAGCCACTGTCACTGAAACAGCGCAATACACCGGAACAATCACATGGTCGCCAGCGGTAAGCGGCAGTCCTGCCATTTTTGCCGCCTTAACCACATACACCGCAACCATAACGATCACACCAAAAGCGGCATTTACCCTGAACGGAATGCCGGCAAATGCCTTTACCGTTGCAGGGGCAACCGCAACAAATGCTGCCGGTTCAGGCATTGTGACCGCTGTGTTCCCGCAGACCGATCCCTATGCGGACGGATTAAAACTGGGAGACAATGTACCAGGCAAAGGCAGACTGGTATGGCGTGATGAATTTGGCGGAAACCAGCTTGACCTGAACAAATGGAATTATGATTATGGCACTGGAGTTCAATACGGCGGCATGGCAGGCTGGGGTAATAGTGAAAGGCAATACTACCAGCCGGCAAATGTCAGGGTTGAAAATGGCAGGCTTGTCATTGAGGTAACGCAGCGGCCCGGCTCTTACCCGTTTGGTTCCGGAAAGATAACCACAAAAGGAACTTTATCCGCAAATGGTGTTACCCATTATCCTGCCAAAGATTTTATGGGTGTAACCACAGGATATGTGGAAGCGCGGATAAAAACGCCGAAAGGAACCGGCTTTTGGCCGGCTTTCTGGCTGCTCAGCGCGGATATTGATGCGCACAGCGGCTATCCGGCAAAAGGCTGGCCAATGTGCGGCGAAATTGACATTATGGAAACCAACGGCAGCAGTTCTGCCGGCCAAACGGTTCACTATGGCATTCCAACCCCGGTAGGGCAGGAAGAGTTCTGGAACCAGTATCGCTGGTACCGTTATGTGAACACCACCCCCAGTCCCGGTGCCGGTGACGGCTACCATGTGTACGCTGTTCGCTGGGATAAAAATCCTACCGGCCTTTTTAATGAGAGTACTGCAGGACTGGGCGTACATTTTTATGTAAACGGCCAACTGCGGCAATTTGCCAATACAAATGAACGAACGCGGACGCCATTATACAATGATTTCCCTTACCGGGAACAAACCGCGCCGACATTCTACAACGATATACCCTGGGTTCTTATTTTTAACCTTGCGGTAGGCGGCAACTATCTGGGCAGCTCCGGCGGCGCAGACGGCCCCCCCAGCCACATATTCCTGGACGAAAGCTCCGCCGCCCGCGAAGCCCGCAGCCTCATGGTAGACTGGGTCCGGGTGTATGAATAATGGTCCCCTGAATGACTCGTTCTGCGCCGGATAAATCCTTGTGGGTTTGTATGTGTGTAAAGCCTTTTTCCGCAAGCAGGGAAGCGATGCGGGGCATTTGACGAGGATCGGCTTCCAGCAGCAGCGTGCCGTTGCGGCACAGGAATTCCGGCGCGCGGGCAATAATGGTTCTGATTAAGTCCAGACCATCACTGCCGCCGTCCAGGGCAAGTACCGGTTCGGCGCGCACTTCGGGAGCAAGCCCGGCAATTTCCGCACTGGGAATATAGGGAGGGTTGGCGAGGATTATAGGGACTGGGGACTGGGGACTGGGGACTAGGGATAAATATTTGTGGACTGAGCATGTTGGTAATGGGCTATGTTTTTGAATCGCCTTCCCCAGTCCCTCTTGTAGGGCATCGTAGAGATCGCCTTGCGAAAAATGGATTGAGTTTGGGGGTAATAGGCGGGCGGCGTTGGTTTGGGCGACTATTAATGCTTCGGCGCTGATGTCGGTGGCCCATATTTCCAGTTCCGGTATGGTATGCTTTAACGCAATAGCCACCGCCCCCGATCCCGTACACAGTTCCAAAACCCTAAGCCCTTTGCCCTTTTCTAATTTCTCATTTCTCATTTCTAATTCTTTTACAACCGCTTCTACCAGTATTTCTGTATCAGGCCGGGGGACTAAAACCGAAGGGTTTACGATAAATTCAAGGCCGTAAAATTCTTTTTTGCCCAGAATGTACGCGACACTTTCTCCGGCCAGCCGCCGTTTGATCAGGCTGCGCAATGCGGCAAGGGAGGTTTCTGCCATTGGTTCAGGGCCGGCGGCAATAAGCGAGGCCCGGCTCACGGCAAGAATTTCCGCAAGCAACAACGATGCGTCAAGTGCTGCGCTTTCAATGCCGGCACCGCCAAGAGCCGCGCTCCCCTCCGCAAGAGCCTCACGAATGGTCATTATATTTCCCCCAATTTCTCACACGGAGCTCACAGAGGCACAAAGGACACGGAGAAGGATAATAGATCAAGGAGGACACCGTTATTTCAAAGTACGCCGTTACCAACTTTCTTCCTTTGTGAGCTTTGTGGCTTCGTGAACTTTGTGTGAAAAAATTCGAGTGCATTATTCAGAGCTGGTGCTCCGGAGGAGTTCTTCTCTGGCGGAGAGTTTGAGGGCGTCAAAGACTTCGGCGACATCGCCTTCCATGATGCGGTCCAGTTTGTAGAGAGTCAGGCCGATGCGGTGATCGGTGACGCGGTTATCGGGGAAATTGTAGGTTCTGATTCGTTCGGAGCGGTCGCCGGAGCCGACCTGGGTTTTGCGGGCTTCGGCGCGTTCCGCTGCGGCTTTTGCCGCCTCGGCTTCGTAAATACGGGCGCGCAGTATGCGCATTGCCTTGGCTTTGTTTTTGATTTGGCTTTTTTCATCCTGGCAGTGAACGGTAATGCCGGTGGGGAGGTGGGTAATGCGCACGGCGGAATCGGTTGTGTTAACGCATTGGCCGCCGGGGCCTCCGGCGCGCATTACGTCAATGCGCAGATCATCCGGCTTTATGTCGATTTCGGTTTCGTCCGCTTCGGGTAATACCGCCACCGTTACTGCAGAAGTGTGAATCCTGCCGGAGGATTCGGTTGTAGGAACCCGCTGCACCCGGTGAACGCCGGATTCGTAGCGCAGGTTTTCGTATACATTATTGCCGCTGATCGAAAACACAATTTCTTTCAAGCCGCCGATCTCCGTTTCGTTGGAGTTCATAATCTCGAATTTCCAGCCTTTTGTTTCGGCAAAACGGGAATACATACGGTACAGGTCAGACGCAAACAGGGCGGCTTCTTCTCCGCCGGTTCCGGCCCTGATTTCCATAATGATATTTTTTTCGTCCAGAGGATCTTTGGGGATAAGCAGGAATTTGAGCCTGTCTTCGCTGTTTAATAGTCTTGTTTCCAGTTCCTTAAATTCTTCCCTGGCAAGCTCGCGCATTTGGGGGTCTTTTTCTTCCTGGGCAATGGTTTTTGCTTCTTCAAGCTGCCTTGTCAGTTCCGCCACTTCGCTTTG
>WQXQ01000002.1 GCA_009784775.1 Treponema sp. | reverse complement strand
TTATGATAGCGCCATACCGCCAACCAATGCCGGTACCTACTACATCATGGCAACTACGGCAGGCGGCACCGTTCCGCCTTTATATCCCGCTGTTACCGACCCGATTAGGGTTGGCACGCTGATCATTGCCCGCAAGGATTTAACCTGGGCAACCCAGGGTGTTGTTGCCGATAAAATCTACGACCGCACGACCAACACCACAGTCACCACCCAGCCGACACTGGCTGGCGTTATTGCCGGTGATACGGTGACCGTCACCACCGATGACATCGTAGTGGTGTTTACCAGCAGGAATGCAAACACCAGTGTGAGCGTAACCGCAAGCGGCTACGGCGTTATCGGCGCAAGCATAGCCAACTATATTGTGCCATCGGGACAACCGCCCTTTACAAATGCAGCTATCAATAGAAAGCCATTGACTTGGGCAGCCGACGGCGAAGCGGCCGATAAACCCTATGATCGCACGCCAGCCGCCACAGCCGCCACCCAGCCGACACTGGTCGGCGTTGAAACCGGCGATACGGTAACTCGTGTTAACGGCACCGTGACATTTAACAATATGAACGTGGGAACCGATATCGGCGTAACGGCCACGGGTTACGGCATTAACGGCGCAGATGCAGACAACTACAATGCGCCTGTTGACCAGCCGGTATTTGCAACCGCAGCCATTACCGCAAAAACCATCACCATTACCGGCGTTGCCGCAACAAATCGCTCGTTCAGCCCCGGTAATACCACGGTTGCCATAAGCGGCGGAACGCTGGTTGGTGTGGAACCCGGCGATACAGTCAACGCAGTTGTTCCCACGACCGGCACCATCGCAACTGCCGATGCGGAAAACAACAAGGCGGTTACCATAGCTGATATTACTCTAAGCGGCGCTCAGACAGACAACTACGCCCTGACACAACCTTCCGGTTTAACGGTACATATCACCAAAGCCGATGGCGCAGCAGTGAGCGTTCCGGTCATGACGGCGCACACCCACAATAGCATCACGGTGAACGCAACGCTGGCAGAAGCCACCGGGCAAGCAATTGCATACGCCCGCAATACCACGAACGAAGCGCCCGAAACCGGCTGGCAAACAGATGGTGTTTTTACCGGCCTTTCCAGCGGTACATTCTATTTCTTCTTCGCCCGCTCTGTATTCAATGACAATTACGAAACAGGCGACGCAAGCGCCGGCGCGGAAATCGCAACCTTGCAGGCGGTTCCCCAGAATCAGTTCGCATACTATTGGGTGAATCAGCAGGACATACTCGCAACCACCGATTTTGCCGGTGATGGCTCAATCAGCCTTTCCAGAGGAGCAGGGCATACCCTGACCATCACCGCAGACGGTACCGGATACACAGACCAGCGATGGTCGGTTAACGGCATTAATGACGCAAGCTACCCGATTGGCTCAATCGAGTATATCTTTTCTGCTGCAGGGAAAACGGTTGGCGCCCAGTATACCATTGGTTTACGGGTTGTCAATGGCGGCAGATACTACAACACCAATTTTGTAGTAACAATAACGGAATAAGGAGAGTACACAATGAACAATGAAAAATTAACAATGAACAAGGTTCTTCCTTTGTTCTTCATTCTTTTTTCTTTATTCTTTAGTAACTGTATGTTTGATTCCCCGGCGAAGGGGCAGTTGCAGGTTGAACCCGGTTATGGGAAGGTCAGCATTGGTTTTGCGGGCGGCGAAGGGCGCACGGTTTTTCCGGGCAATGTGTTTACGGACTATGAGTATACCTTTGTTGCAATGAACGGCGATATCGAAGGCGATTCGTATCCCATGACGCCTGACGAAGACGGCTTGTTTACGCTGAAGCTGGGTGACTGGAAGGTGCAGGTAGACGCCCTCATTGGTGATGATGTAGCGGCAAGCGGCGAGGAACGCTTTACGCTGGACGCCGATGTGCCCGTGCAGGACATAGAAGTAATACTGTACGCCACCGAAGATGCCGGCGAAGGAACATTCTCGTATTACATTACGTTTCCTGACGGAGCCGATATAACCATTTCGCTGAAACGGCTGCCGGAGCTGACTGTAGCAATTGACCTGGAACCCACTTTAACGGCTGCCGCGATAAGCGGCACGAACATTACAGCTCCCGCTGGTTTTTACCTGTTGAATATACAACTGGAGAAAAACGGGAAATACGCAGGCAGGGAAGAAGTCATTCACATCTATGATGTTATGCCTTCGGTATACGGCACCGCGGCTGTGCCTGAAACATTTACAGACGCGAGTTTTTCCGCGTATACCGTTACCTTTCACGCCAGTGATGGCAGCGAAGTAACCCCGCAGACGGTACCGCATGGCGGAAAAGTTACCCCGGTAACGACAACTAACAATGCCGGCTTTGTATTCGACGGCTGGTACACCACCGAAGACTTTGACGGCGATCCCTGGGATTTTGCCGATGGTATCGTTATCCATGATCTGGATTTGTATGCCAAGTGGGATTGGGTGCCCTTTGATTACATCATAACTGGCAACGGCTCAGTATTTACGGCAACCAGAGGCAGTATGCAGGTTGGAACAACGGATAATATGTTAATCGTAATAAACGCCATTAAAGCTGATGCCGCCGGCGAGGATTGTACCATACAGTTCGGAAGCGGCGGTGATGATGTGCTTAACAACTTCTGGGATGTTATCCTTACCGATGTGTACGGCGGCCCCTGGGGTCTGATTACACTGTTGGGCAAAATAAACATGCAAAGTGAAATCGTTATTGCAGGCACTGTTTCCGTAGACAGCAAGGCGGATATAGTTACACCGATGAACATGATAATGATTAACAACAGCAGTACCGGCACCGTGACCATCAGCGGCGGCACCGTAAGAGCGCTGAACAGCCGGGCAATTAAAACCACTACAAAAATTATCATATCGGGTGATGCAGTGATTGAGTCCGCATCCGCAGCTTCCGATATGGGAACGATTCGCATTGAAACCGCCAACGGCGCGCTGGAAATGACCGGCGGTACGGTACGTAATACCGCTGCTGGAGGCAATGCGATACGTAACGACAATACCGGCACGGTGACCATTAGCGGCGGCATGGTTGAGGCAACACCCAGCGGCTATGCGGTACAACTTACCAGCGGTACCTTAAACGCTGCACTGGTATTAAGCGGCGATCCGGTGATAAGCGGCAGAATAAGAACCGCGCCGGGTATGTTGAGCGTAACCGAAGACTTCGCTCCGGAAGCGGGAAGAATCTACGAGCTTGATTTTGCGAGTTATGCGTTAGATATGATCGCAGTTGCTGGCGGAGGTACTCCTAACCGAAGCGCACACTTTAGGCTGCTTAACGTTCCTAACCCGGAATGGGGACTGGTGAGAAACGGCAATGACCTTGAAATTGCTATTCCTCCCTATATCATCACCGGCGGTGATACAATATTTTCGGTAACCAGAGGCGGCATACCGGTAACGAATGCGACCAATATTTCACTTTCTAGGGTCATCCCTGCCATTGGAACCGCTGCCAATGGTGCGAATTTCACCATGCAGTTTGGCGACAATGACGAAGTGTTGGACATCGGTACTGAGCTTATTTCTATTTACGCCCACTCATGGAGTACCATTACACTGCTTGGCTCGATAACTTCGTCAAATATTTTATACGGCGGAGGTACAATTTCTGTTGACCTCGATGTTTCCATAGAAAGCTGGGCAGATATTGCGAATACCTCTACCGACTCCAATGGCAGAGCGATTGTCAAAGCCGGCAGTGGGACGGTTACTATCCACGGCGGAACGGTATCGGCAATGGGAAGTCGGACGATACAAAACAATTCAAGCGGAGCGATTATTATCAACGGCGGCACGGTTCAAGCAACAGCGAACAACTACGCTGTTTATAACAACGCAAGCGGGACGATTACTATCAACGGCGGCACGGTTCAAGGAAGCTATGGTGTTTGGAACGCCGCTGCCGGTTCGGTAACCATCAACGGCGGAATAGTATCGGCAACTACAAGGGCGGTATGGAGCAACACCGGTGCGGTAACTATCAATGGCGGGACGGTTCAAGCAACAGCGGCAAACGGCCATGGTGTTTGGAACCAAGGTACTGGTACGGTAACCATCAACGCCGGCACGGTTTCTGCAGTAACGGAAGGCAGAGCAGTTCACAATCAGGCTGCCGGTGTGGTAACTATTTACAGTCCTCCGGCGGTAATACTGCCCGAAGGTGAAGGAACAACCGGAACGATTGTGTGGGTACCGTCGAGGTAAAAAAACATGATTGACACCTTTTCCCAAAATAGCGCACAATAATGGTATCAAATGAAACCGCTGGTGTATCGTGTTTTTATGATGGTGATTCTCGCGCTTGTTGCCGTATTGATTGTGGGCAGCCTGTATGCGGTGTTCCGTTCGCCGGATGCCCAGCCGCTGTTCCGTATTGGCGGGGCCGGCAGCAATGACCACAGCGGGCAAAACCACGCCAGTGATGCCGCCACTATATTTTCCGGCATAGGCAGGCTGCGAATACCAGTGGCCGGGCCGTCTGGCCAGCAAGCCGCCACCGTTATTCTTTCAATTAGTTTTCCGTACCCCGCCCATGACCGCCCCTTTACCGAAGAACTGGCCTCCCGCATCGGCGATTTTCGTTCCATAGCCAGCGGGTACTTTGCATCCCTTCCCCTTGCAAAACTGGTCAATATCGATGAAGCTGCCGCCAAAGCCGAGATCCTCAAACAATACAATGCCCTGCTGCGATTAGGCAAAATCGAGATTCTGTACTTTGGCGATTTAATGATCGTAGAGTGAATCCGCCGCCCAACCCACCGGGGGGATAGCGGTATCTGGGGGTGCAACCTTTACCTCACCCCAGTGTCAAAATAATGGACAAAACAACAAAAACGTTACATACTATAGATGGAGGCGTTTTTATGGAGCAAATTACATCCGCCGCGGCCCGGGTTATTGTCGCGATAATTCCCATTGTAGGGATAGTAATGGGTTCGGTGGTGGTTTTCTTCTATTTGTTGTGGAATCATCGGCGGCGGACCTTGCTTATCAAGGCAGGGCATTATAACCGGCCCGATTTTAACCTGCTCTTGTTCAGCCTGTTTGCGGGGCTGCTCCTGAGCAGTGTAGGACTTACCCTGACTGTGTTTTTGGCAATAGTAGCCGGTTTCACATACGGGCTTCTGGGCGGCATAATCCCATTGTCTATTGGCATCGGTCTTTTGGTATATTATGGCATCAGACGCGGCGATAAGGCCCGATGAACAACAATAATGAAGGGAATTACAGCGATGAGCTGATAGTTGACCAGATTATTGCGGGACAGAAGGATCTGTTCAGGCTGCTGGTGCGGCGGTACGAACGGCCCATATATGGGATGGGTTTAAGTTTTTTTCGTAATGCCGAGGATGCCTCCGACTTTACCCAGGAGGTTTTTCTTAAAGTGTACCGGAGCCTTTCCCGTTTTGAGCAGCGCTCGCGGTTTTCGACATGGGTGTATAAAATCGCCTATAACACGGCGGTGAACGGGATAAACCGCAGAAAGGAATACCGGAGCCTTGCGGAAGGAGAGCTTGAGATTATACCAAGCGATGATGATACGCCGGAACGTGTATTGATTCGCAAGGCGGCAAAAGAGGCGGTTTTGGTTTCGTTGCAGGATCTTCCTGAACGGTACCGGGTATGTGTTGATATGTTTTTTTTCTATGACCGTTCATATCAGGAGATTGAGGCGATTACCGGTTTGCCGGTAAATACGATTAAATCTCATGTGTTCAGGGCAAAGAAAATATTGAAGGAAAAACTTGGAGGGTTAACATGAATTGTGAAAGAGCATTACACAACGTATATGAGGGAGATGCCATGTCCCTGTTAACCCGTATTGGCCTTGGTTTGCACCTTCTGTTCTGTTCTGATTGTACCCGCAAAGTTGAACGTTTTGAGCTATGCAAGGACATCCTGTCGAGTGAATTCTTTCCCCCATCGCCTGGTTTGGAAAATACCGTCATGGCAATGGTGGCCGCCGAAGAGCGGGAGGCGCTGGAATCGGAAAGAGCAGATCTTTCAGGCGGTTTTTCTCTCCGGGGCTGGGTTATTGCCGGGATAGTCATGTTTGTTTCACTCGCAACAGCTTTTTTCGGTTTGGATTTCAATAAGGTGGCGCTCGCCGCAGGAATGTCATATTTGATCCCCATTGGCATTACCATTGGCATTGCGTTAACCTGTTATGGGGCGCTTTTTATCGGCAGCCACCTGAAAGAGCTTACCGAGCGTTTTGGCCTGTAATTATTATTATTTTTTTTGCAAAATCCCCTTTTCACAACCTGATAAAAATGTTTATACTAAGACACCATGGCTATAAAAGTTGCATCCAGAGAAAGATGGGATATTGAAGGCATTATTGCGGAGATACGGCAGCCGAATATAAAGGCGCTGATTTATTTCTTTTCTCCCAGTTTTGAACAATACGAACCCCAAAAAGCGCTTAAGAATGCGTTTCCCCAGGCTCTATGTATTGGCGCCTCCATGATAGGTGGATGGTCTACCCAAAAGGCTTTAGAAAAGGGTATTACCGTTATGTCTCTTTCATCGGAGGAAGTAGCAGAAGTCTATACGGCTTTTCAGGAAGGGGTTAAGCAGGACCCTGTCCGCGCTGCCCGGTCTGCTATTCAGGAACTGAAACAGAAAACCGTCAATAAAAATATTAATCCTGATGAATACCTGGGATTTATTTTCTTTGACGGCTTGTGTCTGGGTGAACTGATCATGAAAGAGTTTGCTCTGGACAAAAGCCTGAATCTGGCTTTTGTCGGCGGGGCAGCCGCGGACGAGTTGAGTTTTACCAAAACCCTTGTTGGTATTGACAACCGGCTTTCCGGGGATGGTCTTGCCGTCATGCTTCTGAAAATGAACATTCCTTTTTTCTTTAATCATTATGTGCATTATATTCCTACCGGCACATCTTTTACCGTAACCAGATCAGATAACTTAAAACGGGTGGTATGGGAAATTAACGGGGAACCTGCGGCGCAATTTTATGCAAAACAGATTGGGATGGAAACAAGCCGTCTGGATGCCGGGGTTTTTGCCAAACACCCCATGGGCGTTAATATCGGGGGAAGCGTGTATGTACGCAGTCCCAATGCGGTTATTGAGGGTAAAGGTCTTCAGTTTTACTGTTACCTTGAGGCGGGAACCAATGTACAGTTGTTAAAGCAGGGTGACATTATTGCAGATGCCCAGAAAAGCCTTGCCGATGCCGCGCGGCACCTCCCCGGAATACAGGGAAGTATCCTTTTTAACTGCGTTCTGCGTTATCTGGAACTTAAGGAATTGAAAAAGGTTGACGCTTTTAACAATGTATTTAATAAACACAATCTTATTGGTTTTAATACTTACGGAGAAGAACTGTTTACCCATCATAACCAGACCCTTACGGCGGTGTTTTTTGGTACGCCGCTTGCGCCGGGAGAAATGGATCCCAATAAGACAAAACGGCTTTTCCATTATACAAACAGCAAACTCAAATCGCTCATGTTTGAAATCATTTCCCGCAGCGAACTGTTAAACGTCACGATCTCGTATCTTGATGAGACTTTTGAACCTGTTTCGAATCACATGAAACAGGGAACCGGAAACTTCAGGGACAGCGCCAGTAATTTTCTGCAGAGTGTTACCAAAAGTCAGGGTGATATAGAAACCATTGATAAGGGATATTCGGTTATTGCCGGTGAATTCAGCGAAACCTTTCAGCTTACCGAAAATCTTCAGAAAGCTGCCAGAGGGGTATCGGAAAATCTTGCTTCTATCGAAGATATTACCGCGACAACCAATATTCTTGCGTTGAATGCCGCCATAGAAGCCGCACGGGCAGGCGAGGCAGGCAGGGGCTTTGCGGTAGTGGCCGGAGAAATTCGCAAACACGCGGCTACCACCAAGGGAGCGATAGACAACATATCCAACTATATCAATATGCTTCTTGAGACCATCAGAACGCTTTCGCAAAAAATGGGTACGGTAAAAAAGGAAGTGGAAATAACTACGGAAATGGTAGGCAATTTGGTCAAGGCAAATAAATACGAAATTTCCCTGATTGGTTCCGTTAATAATAACGTTACTTCCCTGGAATCAAGTTTTGAGGAATATGAAAACATTAAAAAAACCCTGAAAAACATGATTCAGCAATCCAGTGTGTCCAAAGAAGACATTGAAAAAATGCTTATTGTTTTGCAGGACAATATCGAGAAAACCGGAGCAGGATGGGGATCGAACTATTAACGCGCTTCGAATTGCCTGATTGCGAAAATGGCTGTTTTGCGGAGATCACCTACGGTTTTTTTCCGCAGCACAACCAGCCGGAATATGGCGGCTTCAATAAAATTGTACAAATAATCATTGGCGGTTTTTATATTGATTGTTTTCAGTTCGCCCGATTTTACGCCTTCAATTACCAAAGATGCCAGAATGTGCCGCAGTCTGATGGTGCGTCTGCGGACGCGTTGTTCGGGATCGGCCTTATTGCTTGAAAGGTGTAAAATATAATCAAATATCACCTGCAGCAGGCGGCGGTTTTCTTCCAGATTCTTGAAAATATTCAATAAGACTTGTGTTATTTTTTCAGCGCTGTCCAGCGAGGCATTGGAAAGGATAAGTTTGATGTCTTCCTCCGCTTTTGTCAAAAGCAGTTTGATGCTATAGTTGAAAATTTCTTTTTTATTCTTAAAGTAAATATACAGGGTGGTGCGGGTAATGCCGCAGTGGTCTGCTATTTTCTGTAAAGTCGTATTTCCAAAGCCTTCATCAACAAAAACATCAATGACTTTTTCCAGAATTGCTTTTCGCCGTTTTTCATGTTCTACAACAATAGACATCCTTAATCTCCGATTAATATTTATAGTTTTTCATACTGAAAAAAGTATGAAGGAATGGGACCGTTGCTTATTTCCCGGCAGGAATCCGCCTTTTTTCCAAAAAAAGATTCATAGCCGGGATGATCGGTAATAACCGCAAGTTTCCACTGCGGAAAATTCCGGGCCAGCGCTGCCATTTCTCCGTAAATCTGTTCCGAAGCCGCCTGATCCCCCAGCCGTTTCCCGTAAGGAGGATTGGTCACAATGAACCCGTCCTCGCCGCCCGCTTCCCATTGCGCTTCTTTCATGGGTACGGTTTTTAGTGCAATGGGCGCTGTTTGCATACCGGCTGCCGGGTGTGCTGCCATAAGGCGATCAATATTTGATTTGGCTATTGCGAGTGTTTTTGCGTCTTCGTCGCTGCCGGCAATGCGAATTGTTCGTTCAGCATTGATTTTGCCGCGCAATTCATCACGTACTGTTTCTTCGATTGTGTTATCCGCAATAAGTAAATCACTGATGGCAAAACGCCGGCACAGCCCCGGCGCTATATCCCATGCGTACATCAACGCTTCTGTCAGAATCGTGCCGGAACCGCAGAAAGGATCGTAAAGGGGGTACTTGCGCTTCCAGCCGGAGAGCAAGAGCATTGCCGCGGCGGTTGTTTCCCTCAATGGCGCGATGCCGCCTTCTTTCCGGTAACCGCGCTTGAACAGCGGCTCGCCGCTTAAATCCAGCAGCAGGGAAACCATATCCTTTTCGATATAAACCCGCACTTCTGCCATCAGGGTGGTTGCAGGGAGCCGTGTCAGGCCATGTGCCGTGCAAAGCCGCTGCGCTGCTGCCTTGTGTACTATTGCTTGAATGCTTGTTTCCGCTTTTAACTTTGAGCGGTTGGAACGAACCTTTACAACCTTAAGTCCCCGCCGCGCCGGCACCAGCGTTTCCCAGGGAATGGCCTGGGTCTGCGCAAACAGGGCGTCAAAATCAGCGGCCGGGAAAAAGCCTGTTTCCAGCAGGATGCGGTCGGCGGCGCGCAGTCCCATGAGGGTGCGGTATAACCCCGCCGTATCCGTCCGGAAACGGACTCTGCCAAAGCCGGAATCGGTAATAGTGAATTGCCCTTGTACAGGGCTTAGTTTTTTAATTTCGTTTGAGACGGCTTTTTCCGCACCCACCGCGCACAAGGCAACCGCATTATTCACATTTACAGTATATCATATTTTGTCTTTTCTGGAAGCAGAATTCCCATTTTCTCTTTATTATGGTATACTATTTTCATGAGTAGTATTGAAGAAAGGCTGGGCGCATTGGGTGTTGCAATCCCGGAGATACTCCTGCCGGGCAAACTGGAGCTGCGGCAATGGGCAGTTGTGGCCTGTGATCAATTTACCCAGGACCGGGCCTATTGGGACAAAGCGGCAGAGGCCGCCGCCGGCGCAGCTTCCACGCTAAACCTGATTTTCCCCGAGGTTTTTTTGGAAGATAGCGATCGCATTGAACGGATAGAGAATATTCACCGATCCATGTCTGATTATTTGGATACGGGTGTTTTTGCGCCGCCGCGGCGGGGTTTTATGTATATTGAACGGGATACGCCGTTTCAGCGCAGGCGAAGGGGGCTTGTCGCTGCCGTAGACCTTGAGCAATATTCTTATACCTTGGCCCAGCCGTTAATTCGTCCTACCGAGGGTACGGTTTCTGAGCGTCTGCCTCCCCGCATGGACATTCGCCGGAATGCCCCCATTGAGACGCCGCACATACTCCTGCTCATTGATGATGATACCGATGCGCTGTTGGCGGAGCTGGGGGAGCGGGCAAAAAAAAATGCCCCTGCCTATCAGGGTGAACTGATGCTCCATTCCGGCAGTATAAGCGGCTGGTTTTTGGATGCGGCAGACGACTGGGCCTTTCTTGCCGCAGGACTTGAATCGCTGGCCCGCAGCGCTTTGACCCGTTATGGCGGGCAGCCCGGGCCGCAGCCATTTCTGTTTGCCGTTGGTGACGGTAATCATTCGCTGGCAAGCGCCAAAGGTATATGGGAAGAACAGAAAAGCGGCGGAAATTCGTTTTCTCCCTGCCGTTATGCCCTGGTAGAAATTGAAAATATTTACGATCCGGCGATTCAATTTGAGCCGATACACCGTGTTGTGTTTGGCGTTGGTTTCGAGGAAACCCTTCATGTGCTTTCAGCGCTTCCCGGTTTTTCCAGCCGGATAATAAACGACCGCGCAGAACTTGTCCGCCTGATCGCCGAACCCATAGCCGGAAACCGTTTCGGTATTATTGCGGGAAACCGTTATGCGTTAGTTGAAACAAGCGCGGCCGGCATTGCCACCGCCTGTCTCCAGCCCCTGTTGGACAAGGCCATTGCCGGCGATAAGATCGATTACATTCACGGCGAAGACGAATTATTCCGTGTAGCCGCAAAAGCAACCGGTATCTTTCTGCCGCCAGTACAAAAAGCCGGTTTTTTTGAAACCATTGCCCGCAGCGGCCCACTTCCCCGAAAAAGTTTTTCCATGGGGGAAGCTGAGGAAAAACGGTTTTATGTAGAATGCAGAAAACTGTAAATACGCTGCCCGTGAGCCATGAAATAAGGAGGCCGCTGGAATCGGATATGGAATTTAAGAGAACGCTTCAACTGCATTTTCTGAAAAACAATCAGGAAAAATATGATGAAGTGGTAAATGCCCTTACATCCGGTGATATGCCGCTGGCGTATAGACTGGTACACAACCTGAAAAGCAATGCAGGCCATATTGGTCAAGTTGGCCTGCAGGAAGCTGCCGCAGAAGTTGAACAGATGCTCAAGAAAGAGGAAAGTCCGGTAACAGAAGAACAATTGCAGATTCTAAAAAACGAATTGTTTATGGTTTTGCATACGCTTTCGTCCCTGCTGGATGAACCTGCGGTCCAGTCAGACGCTGGATCGCAGTGCATTGCTTCGGGAAACACAGGGGAATTACTTGAAAGACTGGAAATGCTGCTTGAACGCGGTAATCCGGAGTGTGTATATCTTGTTAACGAACTTCGCATAATACCGGACAGTGATCGGCTCATACAGCAAATAGAAGATTTTGATTTTAAGATGGCAATGGCTGAATTGTCTGAATTAAGGAAAAAAGGAAGTTTTACATGAGTGTCAGTAAAATGAGCAATGCAGTTTTTGTTGTCATGATTGTGTCTGTTTTGTTTTTGGCTTGCGGCAATGTTTTGGAACCTCAATCCAGCGAGGTATTTCCGTACGCCTCATTCCGGGATGTTCCCGGCGTAACGGCAGATGAAATAAAGGCCATTGAAGCGCTCCAGGAGCAAACAGATGTCTTTATTTACGGAATGATAATGACGAGCGAAGCATTCTACAATGGAGACGGTGAAATTGGAGGGTTTTCCGCCCTTATCTGCGGCTGGCTGACCAAATTTTTCGGGATTTCATTTAAACCCGCTATTTATAGCTGGAGCAATTTACTGGATGGGCTTGCAAACGGCGAGATTGATTTTTCAGGCGAACTGACCGCTACGGAAGAACGCCGCGAAACCTATTTTATGACAGATGCCATTGCCGAACGTTCCGTAAAATATATGCGGCTGGCAGGCAGTATGCCTCTTCAGATGATTGCGTCATGGCGTCCGCTGCGGTATGCTTTTCTGGACGGCTCTACCACGGTTAACGACATTTCCAATCATTACAAAAAAGAAGAGTTTGAAATTTTTCTTGTGGATGATTGTGATATGGCTTACGATATGCTTAAAAGCGGAGAGATCGACGCTTTTTTTGGCGAAGGTATCGAAGCATCTTTTGACATTTATTCGGATATTATTGCCTATGATATTTTTCCCATAGTGCATGGACCGGTTTCCCTTGCAACGCAAAAACCGGATCTTGTGCCGATTATTTCGGTTATGCAAAAAGTGCTGGAAAACAACGGCATCCGTCATTTGACAAAACTGTACAACACCGGCGAACAGGATTACTTAAGGCGAAAATTGTTTATGCGGCTTAACGAAGAAGAGCGTTTTTACATACAGAACAATTCGATTGTTTCATTTGCGGCTGAACATGACACCTATCCGGTTAGTTTTTACGATACGCATCAAAAAGAATGGCAGGGAATTGCCATTGATGTGTTAAGAAAAATAGAGATGCTGACCGGCCTGTCATTTGAGATTGTCAATGCCCCCAATACAGAATGGCCTGTTTTGCTGAAAATGCTTGAAGACGGAAAAGTATCCATGATCTCTGAGTTGATCCGTACGGAAGAAAGGGAAGGCCGCTTCTTATGGCCGCAGAACATGGTTTTTGCCGATTATCCCGCGCTTTTGTCAAGAATGGATTTTCGTAATGTCAATATAAACGAAATATTGTTCTTAAAAGTTGGTTTAATAGCGGAAACCGGGCAGGGTGCAATGTTTCGCGGTTGGTTTCCGCACCATATGAATACGGTGGTATATGCAACCATGGATGCCGGATTCCGCGCTTTGGATCGCGGAGAGATAGACTTGATGATGTTATCCCAAAGCAGGCTTCTCATGCGTACGCATTTCCATGAACAGGTAGGTTATAAGGCCAATATCATATTTGACTATCCTTTTAAATCCACGTTTGGATTTTACAGGGACGAAGCCATTCTGTGTTCCATTGTTGATAAGGCGCTTAAATTGGTAAACACAGATGGAATTACGGACAGCTGGATGCAGAAAACCTATGATTACCGGCGTAGGCTGGTGGAGACACAAAGACCCTGGCTGATTAGCTCGTCTATTTTATTTTTGGGTGTAATTACGCTTATTTCTTTTCTGTTTCATAAAAGCCGCCGCATCGGTAAAAAACTGGAAAAACTTGTCAGCGAACGGACGCAGGAACTTGCGCTGCAAACCACCATGCTTACCGCCAACTATGAATACGCAAAAAAACTGAGTGATGCATTGACAAGAATAACAAGATCGCCGGCTATTTCCACCGGAATTCTGAAAGATGCTGCCGACATCATAGCGCAGGAAGGATGCAATGCATTGAATGTCCATTGTGTTGGCGTGTGGATGTTTGCGGAAAAAGAAAATGTTCTCAAAAGCGTCTCTTGCTATGATGCTTCCATCAGGGAACATTCAGTGCAATCCGATTTTGAATTATCAAGCCGCCGGGAATATATGAATCTGCTTAACTCCGAACGGCTGATAATCACGAACAATGCCAATGAGTGTAAATTGATGTTTGGCGTATACGGCCCAAATGTATACGCTACGCTTGATGCTCCCATACATATTGATGGAAAATTGGTTGGAGTAGTCTGCGCTGAACAGCGGTGCCGCGAAGATTCTTCTGAACAGTACAAATGGAGGATAGAAGAACAGAACTTTGCGTCATCTCTTGCCGATTTAATGGCGCTTGCGTTCTCCGGTTTTGAACGCCGCAAAGCGCACGATGCCGCCGAGCTGGCCAGTCAGGTGAAATCTTCTTTCCTTGCCAATATGAGCCATGAGATACGGACTCCCATGAACAGCATTATGGGTTTTTCCGAGTTGGCGCTGGATGATGAAATTTCTGCCGGAACCAGGGAGTATATTAATAATATCCAGATAAACACCGAGTGGCTGCTGCAGATTATCAACGATATACTTGATATTTCAAAAATCGAATCCGGCAAAATGGAACTGGAAAAGATTTCCTTTGATATGAATGAATTGTTTACAAGCTGCCATGCATTAATCATGCCAAAAGCGGCAAAAAAGGGTATTACCATACGCTTTTATGCTGAGCCAAATGAAGGCAAAAGGCCGTTGGGCGACCCCATGAGGCTGCGTCAAGTGCTTATGAACCTGCTTTCCAATGCCATAAAATTTACAAGTGCCGGAGTGATTAATCTTAATGCGGCCATAAAAGAAAAAAATGACAACACTATCGCAGTGCATTTTGAGGTAACAGACACCGGTATTGGGATGTCAAACGAACAGATACAAAAAATATTTGATCCGTTTGTGCAGGCAGAATCCAGTACAACGCGGCAATACGGCGGCACAGGGCTTGGCCTTTCCATAACCAGAAGTATTTTGGAAATGATGGGCGGTACGCTGCTTGTTGAAAGCGCTCCCGGGATGGGCAGCAGATTCAGTTTTAATCTGACGTTTGATACGATAGACATAACTGACGGTGCCATTTTTGAACATATAAATGTGCCCAACGAAATTGAAAAACCCGCATTCAAGGGTGAAATTCTGGTATGCGAAGACAATGCCATGAATCAACAGGTTATTTGCGAACATCTTGCGAGGGTTGGCCTTAAAACCACTGTTGCCGAAAATGGCAAGGCAGGCCTTGAAATAGTCCAGGACCGCATACAAAAAGGCGAAAAACAATTTGATATGATATTTATGGATATGCATATGCCGGTGATGGACGGCATTGAGGCGTCCAGAAAAATTCTGGGTCTTAATATAGGAATCCCTATAGTGGCCATGACTGCGAACGTAATGTCCGGTGACCAGGAAAATTACCGGCAGAACGGCCTGCAGGACTGTGTAGGCAAACCGTTCACATCCCAGGAATTGTGGCGCTGCCTCCTGAAACACCTTACGCCGGTAAACATGGAAAAAAAAGATGCGCAGCTTGAATTTGATCTGGATTTCCAAAAAGTACTGCAGCGGCATTTTGTCAAAAATAATCAGAAAAAATTTGAGGAAATTGTCAAATCTCTGGAAGCACATGATATAAAACTTGCGCACCGGCTGGTGCACACCTTAAAAAGCAATGCGGGCCAGCTTGGTAAGTTCAAGCTGCAGCAAGCCGCCGCTGATATCGAATACCGGCTTAAAGACGGCAAAAATATGGTTACAGAGGAGCAGCTTGCCGTTTTTAAAACCGAGATGGAAAAGGTACTCAATGAATTTGCGTTCCTGCTTAAAGAATCGGCTGTTCAGTCAGAATCTGATAAACCGTCTCTTGAACCGGTGGTTTTGGAACCGGCAAAAGTACGGGAATTACTTGAAAAACTGGAACTGTTGGTTAAACGCGGCAGTCCTGAGTGTATGGATTATGTCAATGAGCTTCGCTTGATACCCGGAAGCGGTAAACTCATACAACATATAGAGGATTTTGATTTCTATCCGGCAATGGCTGAATTTGCCGAATTAAAAAAACAATGGGGTTAGGTCATGGTAAAAAAGAATACGCTGCTTATTGTTGATGACGAAAAAATGAATATAAAGGTTTTAACCAATATATTGATATCTGAGTATAATATTTTTACGGCAACAAACGGAAAAGATGCCGTTGAAAAAGCCAGTAAATACAAACCCGATCTCATTTTACTTGATATTCTTATGCCCGAAATGGACGGCTATCAGGCGCTTTCCGAAATGAGAAAATGTGAAATAATGAAAAAAATACCCGTTATTTTTATTACCGGCCTTAACAGCCTTGAAGACGAAGAAAAAGGCTTATCTCTTGATGCCGCTGATTATATAACCAAACCATTTAGTGATCTGACGGTAAAAATAAGGGTACGTAACCAAATTCAAATAATCAATCAACTGCGCACGATAGAACATTTGAGTATGATTGATCAACTTACGGATTTGCCCAACAGGCGCTGTTTTGATGACCGGCTGAGCCTGGAATGGAAACAGGCTATAAGAGAACAAACGCCGATCAGTATGTTAGTGATAGATATTGATGATTTTAAAAATATAAACGACACCTATGGGCATCAGCAGGGTGATATTGTCCTGCAAACCATAGCTGCTATTTTTACGCAAGTATCCAGACGTCCGGGCGATTTTGCAGCCCGCTGGGGCGGAGAAGAATTTATTGTGTTGCTGCCCAATACATCTCTGGACGGCGCCATGGATATTGCCGAGAGGATACGCGCCGATATAGAGCATAAAGCGATTCCGGACAGGGATGGTTCAACCATAAATGTTACGGTAAGTATTGGCGTCAATTCGCAGATACCTGTACATGACAGCTCGGCGAACGCTTTTTTTGCCGATGCGGACAAGGCGCTTTATGCCGCAAAGGATGCCGGCAAAAACAGGGTAGTCCATTTATTTTTACTTAACCCATAAAGCAAAAAATCCGATATTCATAGTAGGAGGCAGCCATGAATATCGAAGCCGTACCAATGAATACATTTCCCTCTATATACGCGATTAATGCTTCCCAGACCGGTAGAGCGTCTTTACCGGTGGCTCCGTCTGCCGCTATTTATGCGCAGTTTAAGCATATTTCCGGTACTCCTGCTCCCGAAGGGGTTCAGGGAGTAAATATCGACAAACTGAGACTTATTGACACTCTTATCGAACAGCTTGCCAAAATGAAAAAAGAACCGAATCCAATAGCCGAACTCAGCGGAGAGGATGAGGACAAGCGTCTTAATGCCCTTATTGAGCATTACCATAACCAGATACGTCAGGCGGCAAATGCGCAAAATCCTTTCGCTCAGACAGCTTCACTTGTTGGGGCTCTATTTAATATAAGTGTCTAGTGTTCCTGAAACAAACCCAAAATTGCGTCCCATTAACTGCATGAAATGCATACACTATAAAGTCAGCTGGGATCCCTCATTTCCCAATTCTTGCGCCATTTTTGAAATAAAAACACGTCTTATGCCGTCGCTTGAGGTATTCCGCTCAGTTGGCGGCAACTGCCCTTCATTTCGGCAGCGAGAGGAGCTGTAAGGGCGCAATCACTTGCTGCCAAGAAAAATCCCCATGGCAATTGCGGTGTCAATCATGCAGTGGTTAAGCGGCACGGTTTTTACCTTGCTTTCGGGGACACTTAAGTCCACAGAACCAATCTCGTTGCCGTTAAGGGCGACCATGCGGCCGTATTTGCCTTTGGCAAGGAGTTCCGCCGCCGCAACGCCAAAACTTGTTGCCAGAACCCGGTCAAAAGCGCTGGGGCCGCCGCCGCGCTGCATATAACCAAGAACGGTTGGGCGGGTATCCATGCCGGTTTCTTTGCTGATTTCGCGGGTAAGGCGGTGGGCAATTGAAGGGCCGTTTTCAGCGCGGTATTTTTTGCGCTCGTGTTTATCCATTTTTGCCTCTTCCAGAGAGAGGGCGCCTTCGGCAACGGCGACAATGGAATAGGTTTTTCCCGATTTTGCCCTGTGCTCCAGGTGACGGCCTATGGCTTTTATGTCGTACGGGATTTCCGGTATCAGGATAACATCGCTGCCGCCGGCGACCCCGGCATACAGGGCCAGCCAACCGACCTTGTGGCCCATCAGTTCAATAACGATTATGCGGTGGTGGCTCTCTGCGGTGGTATGCAGGCGGTCAATGGCCTCTGTGCAGATAGTCAACGCGGAATCAAACCCAAAAGTCAGGTCAGTACCCATAACATCGTTGTCAATGGTTTTAGGGAGGCCAATAACATTAAGCCCTTCCTGCGCAAGCCAGGAGCCGGTGGTATTGGTACCATTGCCTCCCAGTATGACCAGGCAGTCAAGTTTAAGCTTATGGTAGGTTTCTTTAATAGCCGCCACCTTTTTGCCGACGGCTTTATCAGAATCCCCATTTTCAGCCTTAAAAGGCTTTTCCCTGCTTGCCCCCAGGATAGTTCCCCCTCTGGTCAAAATCCCCGCATAATCTGGCGGTTTGAGGGGCCGGACATTTTCATCTATCAGCCCCCGATACCCATCGGCAATGCCTATAATATGCATACCGTAGCGTTCATGCGCCGTCTGGCAAACGCCCCGTATTGCGGCATTCAGACCGGGACAATCCCCGCCTGCCGTAAGTATGCCAAATGTTTTGGTTACACTGCTTTGTATACTGACCATACTCTTTTTATACACCAGAGCCGCCGCTTTTTTCAAGCGGGCATTACGGCATTACCCGAATCCTTATTGTCCGGTTATATGGCACGCCATTCGCGGTGAACACCAGCAGTGTAAGGGTATAGGTTTCTTCCCGGTCATAGTCGTCATCAAAAGTGTAGGTGAACGATGGTGTTTCCCTGACAATATTGCCCGGATTCATGGTCCACCTGACGCTATTGTAATTATGCTCGGTTAGTGCAATGTGTATACCGGTTCCGCGGGAAACCGTAATGGTTTTGCTTACAGGATCATAGTTTGTTCCCGGCGACCATGATTCCAATACGTCGGTGATGGGGTTAAAGATCACGTCTGCGATTGACAACGGTGCCTTGACCGTGAGGAAAACTTCGACTGCCTGTAATGGTAAGTAGGGGGGCGGATACATATATATATCAATTCTGGCGCTGTATGTTCCAACGGCAAGCCCCGTTTTTGGCTGTACCGTAAAGGTTGCGGTACCACCTTGCGGCGCAATGGGGGTTATCTCATCTAAATCAAACATTAAATCAAATACATCCGGATCATCACCGTTAAGCCAAATATGATATATATATCGTGGTGCATCACCAATGTTATTCCAGATCATCGTTATGGTTATGGGATCAGGCTGCGTATAGCCGTATCCAACCGGGGCAAATATTGCCGGCGATGGCAATACCTTGAATGCATTATCCATCATAATATCATATGCTACATTGGCTATCGTTGTTCTGCCGTTGTTATACGTTACAATAATCCTGGCAGAATTATTACGAGTGTACCCATATGCTAAAGAAAAATTTTCTATAGGCTGTATCTTAAAAGAAGCAGTACCGCCAAATCCCGGTATTGGATTCATCGTATCCAGACTGAACGTCAATACGAATTTATCAGCATTAACACCGTCAAGCGCAATGTCTGTCACTGTTGCCGCACTGGTACCGGTATTGGCAATCGTTACGGTTCTGGCACCAGGCCTTGGAGCGAAAACGCCTTGGCCCCAGGCAGAAGTAAATGAATAGAAATTTATTCGATCCGGCGACATCTCAAGAATGGGGATGGGTATGTCACTGACAATAAATATTACCGTCGCCTTTTCTATATAAGTGCTTGTGGCCCCCCAATTGGTTACAGTAATGACAGCAGTATATTCTCCAATGCCAAGCCCTGCCTTAGGCTGTACTGTAAAGTTCGCGCTGCCGTCATATGCGCTGCTTTGATTAATCGTATCCAGATTGAATGCCAGATTGAATTTATCGGCATCAGTGCCGCTGATCTCAATATTTGTTATCCTTAACAAATCGCTGGCATAGATCGCTATCGTTTTAGGATTAGGCCGGGTATAACCGGGTTCTACCGGTTCGAACCGTACCAGAGACGGCGACAATCTAAACGCTTCATTTTCTACACGAAAGCTTACAGGGGTAGTTACCGTCCTGCCGTCATTATATACTACGGAAATGGTGGCAGTATTGTTTACAGGTTGCAACCCTACTTTCGGCTGTATCGTAAAGGCCGCAGTGCCGCTATACGGCGCAACGGGATTTATCGTATCCAGATCGTATCTTAGCTCGAATAAATCATTGGCATAAATATTGGTTATTATTGCCTCTCCGGTACCAATATTAGTGATGGTTATGGTTTTTGGATCAGGCGGCTGGTTGTAATGCCATATAGCCGCAGGAAATGTTCCCCCACCCGATAACCGGAGGAGCGGACTAATATTTTCGGTTACCACAAATCTGACAGTAACCCTGGCAAACCCGAAATGGTAGTTCACATTTACTGCGGTGTCGTATATTCCGGCAGCAAGATCTGCTTTCGGCTGGATGGTAAAACGTGCGGTACCGCCTTCTGCGGCAATGGGATTTATCTCATCCAAATCATCGAATACCAGATCGAATGCATCGGGACCAGTACCGATAGGAGATAAAGTAATGCTTGTCAGATGCGCATCGCCGGCACCCGTATTTTTCATTGTTACTGTTACTGGTTCTGGTCGCACATAGTCAGGGCCAGCGGCATAGAACTCTATCGGTGACGGCGACAGTTGAAGGTTTGGGAAATATTCGGGAGGTTCAATGGCAGCTATTACATCCAGTATTACATCACATTCCGCTGGTTCAATGCCGTTATATTCGATGGTAATAGTGGCGGTGTATGTTCCCGCATCAAGCCATGTTACCGGGTGTATTCTAAACAACCCTTGACGATTTACCGCAATGGGATTTATCATATCCAAGTCAAATAGCACCTCTTCTAAATTGCTATCTGGTCTTATTATTGATAATTCAAATGCATCAGGGTTAGTGCCGCTGAGTTTAATGTCGGTTATTGTTGCTGCAGCGGTACCGGTATTCCTAACCGTTATGGTTTGCGCTCTTTGCCAGTCTATATTACCGGCCATAGCTCCAAACTTTACCGGAAACCCGTTAAAATAAAATAATTCAAGAACAGGAATAGTAACGGTAAGGGTTACTGTAGCTTCCGCGGTCCTGCCGTCATCATAGTGTACGGTGATGGTGGATTCGTAGGTGCCGGCGGTAAGTCCTGTTTTGGGTTGTACGGTAAAGAGCGCGGTACCGTTCGTTGCCGCAATGGGATTGATACTCGCCAGATCGTAGGTTAAGTCGAATGCAGTAGTATTGTTCATCGCAATACCTGATACCGTTGCCGCGCCGGTACCGGTATTTCGTATTGTTAGGGTTTGTGCGGCAGGCTGGGTATAGCCGTATAGAATCGAGCCAAACTGTATATTCGATGGGGCCAGATTAAGATTGGGGATGGGAATGGGGGTTACCTGAAATGTCACCGTCGCTGTTGTTGCTCTATCGCCATTGTATGCTACGGTTATGGCGGCAGTGTATGTGCCAACCGCAAGCCCTGCAACAGGCTGGACGGTAAAACGCATTTCGCCGCCTGCCGCAATGGGATTTATTTCGTCCAGATCGAACGCCAAGTTGAATGCGGCAGCATTAGCGCCGCTGAGCATAATACTTGATATCACTGCCTCGCCGGTACCGGTATTCCGTATCGTTATGGTTTCTGCCACATCAAGCAGGTCGTGGCCGGCAACTGCGTTGAATGTTATCAATTGCGGATCCAGCGTCAGATGGGGTGTGTCGGGCGGTAATACGGCGAACAGCGCTTTAATAGTAACATTTCTACCCGGCATGGTAAAAACAGCAAGGCTTGCGGTAGTATTCGATAATGTTACACCGCCTGATATAACCTGCCATGCATCAAACCGGTACCCATCATCGGGCATCGCGGTGATTGTTACCTGCCTGTACTGCATGACTGCTATTGTTTCACCCGCTGCTACAGAATTCGATTCTGCCATCGCAACGCCGTTGCCGTCGGTTTCCATATTAATCGTATAAGAAGGTATGTCGGTCACTGCAAAAGTTACGGTGTTTGTTGCTGTTCTGCTGTCATCATACCTTACGATAATGGTGGCAGAGTAATGTCCAACGGCAAGGTCTGCTCTGGGCCGAACCATAAAATTCGCAGTGCCGTCTATCCCAATGGGATTTATATTAGGCAGGAAAAATGTCAGAGAAAATGCAGCGGTATTAGCTCCGCCCAGGACAATGTCTGTCACCGTTGCCGCGCCGGTACCGGTATTGGCAATCATGACGGTTCTTGCAACAGGCTGTATAGAGCCAAATATAACCGGAGTAAACGCTACCGTTGACGGTAACAATTCAAGGAAAGGGGTGGCCGCAGCCGTTATGGTGAATATTACCATAGCTTCTGCCGGTTCATCGCCGTCATACGCTACCATAATGGTGGATTCGTAGATGCCGGCGGCAAGCCCTGTTTTTGGCTGTACTGTAAAAGTTGCGGTACCATTGGTCGCCGCAATGGGATTTATTTCGTCCAGATCAAATGTCAAGTCGAATGCAGCGGCATTATCGCCGCTCAGCACAATATCCGTCACGGTTGCCGCGCCATTACCGGTATTGGTAATCGTTATGGTTTTTGCAACAGGCTGGGTGTAGCCAAATACGGCCGGATTAAACGTTATCGTTGATGGTGACAGTTCGAGTATAGGGATGATTACGGGAATAATGGCAAAGGTTATCAGGGCTGTTGCTGTTTTATTGTCGGTATACGTTACGGAAATCGAGGATTCGTATATTCCAACGGCAAGCCCTGTTGCCGGCTGTACCGTAAAAGCCGCCTCGCCGCCTGCCGCAATGGGATTTATCTCACTCAGGTCAAAAGTCAATTCGAATGCGCCAGCATCATCGCCGCTGAGCGTAATATCTGATACCGTTGCCGCGCCGGTGCCGGTGTTTTTTATCGTTACGGGCATTGGCTCAGGCCGGTCAGAACCAAATACAATCTCACCGAATGCTATCAGCTGCGGATCCAACGCCAGGTTTGGTGTATTGGGCGGCAACGCTTTGAACAACGCCTTAATCGTTACATTTTTACCGGGCATGGTAAAAACAGCAGGACTTGCGGCTGTGCTGGAAAGTATTGCGCCGCCCGATACCAACTGCCATTTATCGAACTCGTATCCGTCTCCGGGCATTGCGCTAATGGTTACCAAGCTGCCCTGCATAACGGTTATTATTTCACCTGCGGTAACGGAATCCGAGCTTGCGTTTGCGGTGCCGTTACCATCGTTTTCCATGGTGACGGTGAATGTTGGCGGAGCATCTTTTTTATCGGGTCTATCCGGTAGAATTGCCGTAACAAAGGGATTTTTACAACTTGCGAAAAACAGGGAGATAAAGAAAAAAGAACAGAGAAGAAAGAACAGAGAAAAAAGAGGAGTGGGGTTGTGGTGCGGTTTCTGGGGGATATTTACAACCTGTATCATGTCCTTTTCTCCTCATTTTTCCTGTTCGCAGGAAAATTCTACCATGGTTTTGTATAAAAAGCCAGAGAAATAGGGGCTGTCCGTTATCTTTCCGGGCAAGCCCTTTACGCCTCTTACTTAGCCGGCGGGTAAACGCCGGTAATATACTTCATATCGTATATATCGTTTCCAAAAATTCCAAAATTAAATTCACCATCGTAACCATTTTCAAGAATACAATGCACCAGAATAGTACGTGCATATCCCGCCATTACGATTTTGTACCCATCCATAAGCCATGCGGTTGCAACTGTTCCCATGCCAGAATGACTGGGTACTCCGCTTGCATAAACTGGTTTTTTCTCATTAAGGGACCGCATTATTCCGGTAGCTGTTAGGAAATTATCACCATTTGTGCTGGATTGTATACCAAAAGATGCATAACCCAATTCCCATAATGCATTCAACACAAGCTCAATAGGTGTAAGAGAACCGCCTTCAGAACCAAATTCTTTACCCATTAAACAGCCTATTTGAAAAATCAGGGTAGTAACCTGCAGCTTAAAATCAAGGTGGATATTACTTGCAATCACATCGGCTTTCATGCCTGCCCAATCAAAATAATCAATATCAGCGAAGTATTGTTGTTCAGGGGTTGTAGTATAAAGACCTGTATGCGGGTAATAGAAATAGGTTCTATCGTTTTGGATAGTTCCGTAAGGATGAGGGCTCTTTATTGACGAATAGGGCGCATTATCACCATTGTTGTTTATAAACCATTCATGGTACGCAACAAGCTGCGCCAATGCGACAACATCGCAGCCAACAGCGTATTGAGGAAGTAATGGGGTTGCACTTTGATTGGGAATTGGGTTTGGGTTAACATTGTAGTCTACCGCCCAGTTATATGGTACCCCGCCCGTTGTTCCCTTTCCAACGCCATTCCAACGAGTATTGATTAAATTTCCTCCAAAACTTGTATGTTTTCCATGATCCCAATACAGTACAAAACGGGCATTTTGCTCTAACTGTGTTAACTTTTCCTGTGCAGCTTTAATATCGGCTTCCGCTGTATGGTTGAAGGTATCTATTGTTTTCTGTATATACCCATCAAGACTCGCTCTATACATCACCAGAAACGAATTGTCAGGATCATTCCAGTCGCCCTGGGGCATCATCGCAATAAAATTGCCAATCCGTACATCATCGCACATAAGCGCAAAACCGGGCTGTTGTCCTTCTTCCGCTTCCGGATCTATCAGGGTATACAGATAAAACCGTACCTCAGATGTCCGTATTTCGCCTTTTTGTGTTTTGAAGCCTCTTTCAAATGTTTTGCTAAAAGACTCGGTTTTGCTGATAACCAGTTGCTGGTAATGCTCTGACCTTGTTGCAGAATCCAATCGTTCCTGCACAAGTCCGGTTAGTTCATCCGGCGACTTTATGAAACCGCTATAGTCTTCCTCCAGGTGCATCAGCGCAATTTCTTCCTCGCGTGTTAGATGGTTATTTTCCAGCTTGCCCTGAGACTCGGGTTTTGAGAAAATATTATCACAGCTCAGTATCAGCATTGTTGCGATAATAACCGTTACGAAAAGAATTTTTTTCGTATTCATAATTGTACCTCCATGTCTTTAATAACAGTGCCGTATCCGGAATTGGCAGTTGTTATTTGTATAGTGATATAATTATAACCTTACCATACCATAATACAAATTGTCAATATTTTTTTATAATTAACAACAAAACTTTCATTTGTACTAATAGTTCACTAATTTTAATTTCATATGAAATTAATTATGTGGCATTACGCTGTATTTCCGGACAAATAGTTTCATATGAAACTAACCTGCCGTAAACGGCGTGCCATAAGCCTTAATTGCACAATTTTGCAATTTACGGTATTAATTATATATGGGTTTTTACCGTTTTTTTGCGCTCTGTATGGCAGTATTTGTCGTTTTTCCGTTTTCTTTGTATGCAGGGGGTAAATCTGAAAAAAGAAGAACACCAACGCCTGCGCCGGCTCCTGTGCCTGTTCAGGTGCCAGAAACACCGCCGGCGCCTGAAAAAAGCGGGGTGCTGCTTGCCGGCACCAATGAGGGGCTTTTTGACCTTGGAATGAATGCCGCCGGCGCTGCCGCGGGAAGGGCAACGGCGCTGTGGTCGGGCGGATCGGTTAGAAAGATACTGGCTTTGGGGGATAATGCTGGCTGGGCAATTATGGGCAGTGGGGGAATTTTGGTTTCCGACGATCTGCGCACATGGGAAGAACGTAACCATGGTTTGCCGGTAAAAACAATTAAGGTTTTTGAGCATAAACAAAAAAGTTTTTTGCAGATAGTGCAGGAAGTAAAAGACCTTGCGGCAGCGCCGACAGATGCAAATATTATGGCCTGCGCCACCAAAGACCGGGTCTACCTGAGCCGCGATCAGGGACGATCATGGACAAGCCTGGCTGCTCTTCCCTATCGAACCAATGGTATCAAGGCGGTAGCGGTGGCGTATATGCCCCGTGCTGGTGGTGATGCGGCGGCAGATTTGACCGTATTCCTTTCGCACAGCGTCTATGGTATTCACTTCTACCAGCCGGATCGTCCCAATCCGCAATGGATAGAACTCAACAACGGTATTGAAAAACTGGAAACTACCAATAATCCCGATGAAGTTGCCGACATTGCCTTTCGGGAGACCGCGCATGGGCCGGTCATGTATGTTTCGCAAACCTTCCGGCGGCGAATTTATCAGTTGGACTGGAATCAACGAACATTCAATCTTATCTGGTCGGACGATAGTCCATTCGGTACGGTGGACTCCCTGTATCCCGGAACAGATAAACTGTTTTTCCTGCATGAAGGGACAGTGGCATCGCTTAATTATGCTGATTTTAAAATGCAAAAACAGCCGGATATCGTACAATCCATCCGGGCTGCGTCGATACGGGGTACCGTCCACTGTGTGGTGTTGCGGGATACTATAATATTGAGTGAGCTGTGGCTGCTTAACGAGCCCAGAGATAATACTGCCCACATAGCGGACAACAAAGAAGGAATCTTTGTACCATTGAATCAGGCAATAGACAGTAACCGGTTCAAAAATCATCTGGATACCATAGAAAGGACCGGTATGAACATGATCGTTATTGACATGAAGGATGAATTGGGGAGGCTCAGGTTTACCCCGCATAATCCGGCCATCAGCGCAATGGGCAGGGTTTTTAGCCCGCTGGATATTGATACATTCCTTCCAGAGATGAAACGGCGGGGTATTTTTACCGTTGCCCGTGTAGTGGTGTTTAAGGATCAGGAGCTTGCCGTTCGGGAAAATGGCAAATATGCAGTGTGGGACGGCAAAAACGCAAAACCGTGGATTGGGTATAACGATGTCCGGCGCAGAACATCTTCCATAACCGCAGAAGAACGCAATAACCGGAGTATAACCTTCTTTCCCACCAATGATCCGGAGTTTGAAATTGTCCGGACTGCAATTAATGAGCGCTGGGTAGATCCCTACTCGGAAGAAGTCTGGGAATACATTGCGGCGATATCGCAGGAACTCTATGAACGAGGCATTGATGAAATTCAATATGATTATATACGTTTCCCCACCGATGGTGATAACCTTGGCGATGCCCGTTACCGCTGGCGGGACAGCGGCATGGACTCCGAAAGCGCCATTTTATCGTTTTTACGCCATGCCCGCTCGCGGGTCAATGCCCCCATTTCCATTGACATTTATGGGGCCAATGGCTGGTACCGTACCGGCGCCCGCACCGGGCAGGAGGTGGAACTCCTTGCCCCCTGGGTAGACGTCATCTGCCCCATGTACTACCCCAGTCACTTTGAACAGCACTTTCTTGCCCAGCGCCCGGCGGAGCTGCGGCCCTGGCGCATTTACTTCCATGGAACCCTGCGCACCGACCGCATTGCCCGCGGTCAGGTCATCATCCGTCCGTGGACCCAGGCTTTTTTCCTCAATGTATCGTATGACCGCCAATACTACGGCGGCCCCCTGGGAACGGCGGAAGATTACGTCCGCCGCCAGATTGAAGCGACCCGTTTGGCAGGTACCGGCGGCTTTACCCACTGGAATAACATAGGGAGATACGATGATCTGCCGGATAAGTGATTAGGACGGCTTCGGGTTTCGCAACTTCTTTTTGTGATTTGGGTCAAAAAACTATCTTGACAAAATCAAGAAATTTGTTATTATTGGAGAATGACAGATATTATAAATTTGTCATAAAAAACAGATTATGGCTATTGAAATTATTGGAACCGGAAGGGCAGTACCATCCCGGCGGGTCAGCAATGACGATTTAGCGGCCCGGATTGACACAAGTGATGAATGGATCAGGTCCCACACAGGGATTGGGAATCGCCATATTGCCGATGACCATACGGCAACGAGCGATCTTGCCCTGGAAGCGGCGAAGAATGCCCTGGCAATGGCAGCCGGTTTTTCCGGGGGCAGCGGGTCGGAGGAATGGAATCGCGTCGTTGCGGAAGCTGCTCAAAGCATTGATGTCATCATTTTGGGGACTGCTACACCGGATTATGTGGGTACTCCATCAACTGCCTGTATTGTCCAGCACAAACTGGGGGCGAAACAGGCTCTGGCAATGGATATATCAGCCGGATGCACCGGTTTTGTCTATGGCCTTGAAGTCGCAACAGGTCTCCTGAGCCTTGGCAGAGGCCGCAAGCGCGCTTTGGTTATTGGGGCCGAGCTGTTAAGCAGGGTAATAGACTGGGAGGATCGGGGTACCTGTGTCCTCTTTGGAGATGGCGCCGGGGCCGTGGTACTGGAAGTAAACGATGCCCCATCTGAGGGTCCAGAACGCCGGGGCCTGGTACGGTCCATGCTCTGGGCCGATGGTTCCGGCAGCGAAAGCCTGCTGTTTCGCCGGGGAGGTTCCCGTAACCCCTTTAAGCCGGGCGAAACCATCGAAAAAGGTATCTGTGTTGAAATGAACGGCCAGGAAGTGTATAACTTTGCCGTTAAGGCCGTGACTGACACCGCAAATGCGCTGATGCAGGCCGATGGAATAGGGGTAGACGATATAACATGGATTATCCCCCATCAGGCAAATGCCCGCATTGTGCAGGCTGCGGCAAGGCGGCTGAAAATGCCCGCTGAGAAAATCTACCTTAATATAGAAGAATATGCCAACACATCGGCAGCATCAATACCCATTGCTCTGGACGAACTGAACCGGAATGGGAAGATCAAAAAAGGTGATTTAATACTGACCATAGGCTTTGGCGGTGGCCTTACCTATGGCGGAAATATTATTGTTTGGTAAAGGGAGTACGTTTTATGGAAAAAAACAATTGCGTGTATTTATTTCCCGGACAGGGCGCCCAGTATCAGGGAATGGCTCTGGATTTTCTGGCGGCCAGTTCTGCAGTCAAAAAGCTGTTTGAACAGGCTTCGGCAATGTATGGAAAAGACGCCGAGGTTTTATTGCGGGACTCTGACGCCGATACCTTAAAGCGGACCGATGTTTCCCAGCCGACCGTAACGCTGGCAAACCTTGCCGCCGCTGCTTTTCTGGCCGAGCAGGGTTATACCCCAAAGGCCTGCGCCGGTTTCAGCCTGGGCGAATATGCCGCTCTGGTTTGTGCCGGTGTCATCAGCGCGGAAGATTGTTTCCGCCTGATAAAAGCCAGGGGCGATGCCATGCAGAAAACAGCGGATCGCCTGCGGGAAATGGCAGGCGGCGATCCTGCTGCGGCGCCGGGTATGGCGGCAATCGTGGGTCTAACGCCTGAGCAGGTAGAAGCTCTTATTGCCGAGTGGACTGCGGCAGGCCTGAAAGACCTGTATGCGGCAAATATCAATTCGCCAAAACAATTGGTAGTCAGCGGTACTGCTGCCGCCCTGACCGAAGCAGAAACGCGGTTTAAGGACGCCGGCGCCAAGCGGGTCATTCGCTTGCCGGTTGCCGGTCCCTTCCACTCGCCCCTCATGGCGGATTCGGCGGAAGTCTTTGCGCCGGTTCTTGAAAGTGTTACGTTTAACGATCCCGCAATTCCTTTGTACTCAAACGTTACCGGCAAACGCATTAGCTCCGGCGCAGAGGCAAAAAAACTTGCCCTTTTGCAAATAACCAGCCCGGTTCGCTGGGTCGACGAGCAGGTTTCAATCGCCGCAGACGGCGGTTTTGCAGCCTGCCTTGAAGTTGGTCCCGGTAAAGTACTGCAGGGTTTATGGAAAGATTCAGGAAGCGAAATCCCCATTTTCGCTGCCGGAACCGTTGAAGAAATTGGAAAAATAGGAGAATAAATAGAATGAGATTAGCAAATAAAAAAGCGCTGGTAACCGGCGCATTACGAGGTATCGGTAAAACCATTGCCGATTTATTCATTGCCGAAGGCGCCGAGGTGTGGGGTCTGGATTACAAAACCCCGGAAGACCTTGCCGATCGTGTCAGTGCGGCAAAGGGAAAACTCCACTGGGTACAGGCGGACCTTTCGGAACTTTCGGCAGTTGACGGGGCTATTGAAAACGCCATCAAAGAATCCGGCGGTTTTGATATTCTGATTAATAACGCCGGTATTACCAAAGACAATCTTTCGTTCAGGATGTCCCTTGAAGAATGGCAAAAAGTGTTAGATGTAAACCTGAGCGCCGCCTTTCTTATCGCCCGTACTGTAGGCCGCGATATGATACGCAAACGCGTTGGTTCCATCATCAACATGGCCAGTGTGGTGGGAGTCCACGGCAACGGCGGGCAGGCAAATTATTCGGCCAGCAAGGCGGGGCTTATCGGCGTGACCAAGAGTCTTGCCCTTGAAACTGCCAGCCGGGGAGTAAGGGTTAATGCCATTGCGCCGGGTTACATTGCGACTGATATGACCGCAGTGCTTCCCGATGCGGTAAAAGAAATGATGCTGGAAAAAATACCGCTTAAGCGCATGGGTACGCCGCAGGATATTGCCAATGCGGTGCTGTTTTTGGCTTCGGATGATTCTGTGTATATCACTGGACAAGTTCTACCCGTAGATGGCGGGATGTTTACATAAGGAGAAATAATATGTCAAGAAAAGTAGTTGTTACGGGAATGGGGGTAATTTCCTCCATCGGCAATACGGTGGAAGATTTTTGTGCGAGTCTCAAGGCCGGCAAAAGCGGTATTGGGCCTATCACTTCTTTTGATACCACCGATTTTGATGTTACCATAGCCGGGGAGATTAAGGATTTTGATCCCAGCTTATGGATGGATAAAAAAGAGGCCCGCAAAATGGCCCGCTTTACCCAGTTTGCAGTCGCAGCGACCGCGCAGGCGCTGACCGATGCCGGACTCATGGGCGAAACTGACGCAGAGGGCAAAAGACCCGTGAAGAGCCAGGCTGAAAAAACCGGTATTGTATTGGGCAATGGAATCGGCGGTTTTGAAGTGGTGCAAGAATCCATGAAAAAATTGTTTGAGAGCGGTCCCAAGCGGATGCTGCCTCTTACGGTTCCCATGATGATCCCGAACGAAGCTGCCGGAAATATTTCGATGATTTTCGGTACAAAGGGACCGGCATTCACCCAGGTTACCGCCTGCGCTGCCGGTACAGACGCTATGGGACAGGCGCTTGATCTTATCCGCAGCGGGCGCTGCGATGTGGTTATTGCCGGCGGAACGGAATCGACAATCACTTCTTTTGCGGTTGGCGGCTTCCAGATGCTCAAGGCCCTTTCCACCAAGCGCTGCCATGAGCCGCAAAAAGCATCCCGGCCTTTTGACTCAGACCGTGATGGTTTTGTTATTGCCGAAGGCGCCGGTATTTTGATCCTTGAAAGCGAGGAACACGCAAAAGCGCGCGGCGCAAAAATAATCGCCGAACTGGCCGGTTATGGGGCAACTGCCGACGCATATCACATAACATCACCGGATCCTGCCGGTGCGGGCGGCTCTAACGCCGTTAAATTGGCCATTGCTGATGCAGGCCTCAAACCCGAGGATATCCAGTATTACAATGCCCACGGTACCTCAACGGAAATCAATGATCCCACCGAAACCAAAATGCTCAAAATAGCCTTTGGGGATCATGCCTACAAGTTGAAGGTTTCCAGTACCAAGAGTATGCACGGTCACTGTGTTGCCGGAGCCGGCGCGGTTGAAGCCATTGCCTGTATTCTGGCAATACGCGATGGTTTTTATCCCCCCACAATCAACCTGGATAATCCGGATCCTGAATGTGATCTGGACTATGTGCCTCATAAGGCCCAGTACGGGGAAATCAACGCAGCCGCTTCCGGCTCATTGGGCTTCGGCGGCCACAACGGAGTGGTAGTGTTCAAAAAATACAATTAGGAATGAGGAATTAGAAATGAGTAATGAAATTGAAAGTTTGTTGCCGCATCGGGCACCGTTTTTGTTTGTCGATGAAATAGTTGAGGCAGACGATAAAAAAATTGTAGCAAAACATGTGTTTACCGAAAAAGAATTTTTCTTTCCGGGGCATTTTCCCGAGTACCCGGTGGTGCCGGGGGTTATCCTGGTAGAAACCATGGCACAGTCCGGCGGCGCTGGTTTGCGCAAACTGGGAGTGCTTGGCGATAAGGCATTGTTTTTCCTGGCCTCGGTTGACAAAGTAAAATTCCGCCGCCAGGTTCGCCCCGGCGATGAAGTTCGCTCGGAGATTGAAAACCTGCGGGTTTCTCCCCGCATGATCAAACAATCCGGCAAAGCCTATGTCGGCGACGAACTCGCCGCCGAAGCCGAATGGATGTGTCTCGTTGGTTAATCGCGGAGCGATTAACCAACGAGTCGGAGTTTTACCGTAGGTAAAACTCCACGAATTTTTTGTAGGAGCAATTATGGTCATTAAACCAATGGTTCGGAATAATATTTGTCTCAATGCGCATCCGGTGGGGTGTGCGAAGTCGGTGCAGAAGCAAATTGCTTATGCAAAAAATAATGTGTCTGTGACAGAGGCTGCGCCAAAACTGGTACTGGTTATCGGTTGTTCAAACGGGTATGGTCTGGCAAGCCGTATCGCCGCGGCCTTTGGCTACGGGGCTGCTACCGTAGGGCTTGCCTTCGAAAAGGCGCCTTCGGAAAAACACACTGCCACGCCGGGTTTTTACCATAACGAAACATTTGATAAAGAAGCGGCACAGGCGGGGCTTGTCTGCAAAACCCTCAACGGCGATGCTTTTCAGGATGAAATGAAAGCCGAAACCGCACGGGCAGTTCGCCAGGCCGCCGCCGAAGCGAAACTCCCCGCAAAGATCGACCTTATCATTTATTCGCTGGCCTCTCCGGTACGAACCGATCCCAAAACAGGCATCCAGTATAAGTCCGCCATCAAACCTATTGGGGAAAAATTTTCCGGTAAATCCCTTGATATGATGAAAGGGACTTTTTCCCTTGCTGAAGCGGAACCCGCTGCCGAAGAAGAAATCAGCAACACGGTAAAAGTTATGGGCGGCGAAGATTGGGAACTCTGGATGGAATCGCTGGATAAGGAAGGACTGCTTTCGCCTCAAACCCGCGTTGTTGCCTATTCGTACATTGGCCCGGAACATTCGTGGCCCATTTACAAAAACGGTACTATTGGCAAAGCAAAAGAAGATCTGGAAAGAGCCTGCACTGCAATTAATACCCAGTATACCAAAGCGGGAAAAATCGCCGGCGCATGGGTCTCGGTAAACAAGGCCCTGGTAACCCGTTCAAGCGTGGTCATTCCGATTATTCCGCTGTATATTTCCTGCCTGTTCAGGGTGATGAAAGAGATGGGCCTGCATGAAGGCTGCATTGAGCAGATTGTGCGGCTGTACCGCGATCGGCTGTATGCCGGCCAAACGGTACCGGTTGATAATGAAAACCGCATCCGCATTGACGACTGGGAAATGCGGGACGATGTCCAAAAAGCCGTTACGGAAAAAATGAAAACCACCACCGAGGAAAATGTATTTGCCGAAACCGATCTTGCCGGTTTCAAGCATGATTTCCTGGAAGCGCATGGTTTTGATGTTGCAGGCGTTGACTACGACGCAGATATAAATCTGGTTTGACGGTATTGATTTATAAGTTAACTATTTTTTCCCGATGAGCTAAATCATAATTTCTCTGCTGCGTAATGTCAATAAGCGGATCTTTGTCTCTTCCGCTAACGAGCCGGCGGGTACCTCTAACCGCACCGAGCCTAAACTAAGCTCCCCGCCCAAAGGGCCGAGTACTCCGGATACGCTCGCTTCGCCAATACTCACCGGGGATCGTTCACGGAGCTCCCCATAAACACGCATCGGGGTCAGGGCAGTCGTGTGCGCTACCACGAGGAGTACGCTTATCACCCGATGATACTTCATACCTACTAATCTCATAGGTTTCCTCATCTGTCAAGGGGGGATAGTGTCTGATTCGCTAATGCCCCATTACTCCCGTAAAACGGCCATTGAAAGGGGGGGCAGGGTGATTGAGCCGGAAACTTTGGCCAGGGTTTCTGTGCCTGCCCGCCGCGCGTCTACCACTTGTTGCCAAACCGGCACAGAGGCGGGAAGGGTAAATGTGTGCGGTGATAAACTGCCGTTATATGCAACAAAAATGGTGCGCCATGAGGCGGCGCTGGCGGTGCCGGCGTCTGTAAGGATAAATGATACGCCCATATCCTGCGCGCTGAGCATTTTCATGGTTCTTTCGATGTCGGCTCTGGATGTTTGCCTGAATGCGGGATGTTCCTTGCGCAGGCGGATGAGGCCTGCGTAATAATCGACTATTTCCCGGTAACGGCCGGCGTTTTTCCAGCGGATTTTATTGACATGGTCAGGGCTTTTATAGCTGTTGTGATTGCCGAATTTACTGCGCAGGAATTCATCGCCGGCCTGGAAAAAAGGAATCCCCTGTGAAGTCAGAATGATTCCATTGGCCAGCAATACGGATTTTACCGCACTATTTTTGCCCAGCGAATGGGCGAACTTGTCCCAAAGATTTAAATTATCATGCGCGGTAACATAATTGACGCTTTCATTTGCCTGTTCAGTGAAATCGTTAATCGATCCCATAACGCCGTGAACAATGCCCTTTTCTTTGGCGGTACCTCCGCTTGCGAAACCGCGCGAATTATCATCGCTGCCGCCTTTTATGGCAGTTCTGAACCGGTCATTGAAAACGGCAAACCCCAGTCCTTTTTGCGCGCCGGTAATGGTTTGCAATGCTTTCGGCAGAACAGATCCGCCGGCCTGCCAGGGTTCGCCGTAAATGATCAGCGTGGGATCAATGGCGCGCAGTTCTTTGGTTAATTGCCGCATGGTACCCGTGTCGATAAGACCCATGAGATCAAAGCGGAAACCGTCGATATTGTATTCATTTACCCAGTAGCGGCAGGAATCGATGATAAATTTCCGCACCATGGGCCGCTCTGACGCAACTTCATTGCCGCAGCCGGAACCATTTGCATATCCTCCGGCATCGGTCATGCGGTAATAGTAACCCGGCACCAAAGAGTCAAATGGCCAGGTTCCGGTGTGGTGAGTATGATTGTACACTACGTCCATAATGACGCGGATTCCTGCATCGTGCAGGGCCTGAATCATTTGCTTGCATTCAATAATTCTGGCTGCGGGATTTGTTGGGTCAGTTGCGTAGGAACCTTCGGGGACATTGTAGTGCATGGGGTCGTAGCCCCAGTTATATGCATTTGCGGCAAATTCGTTTATCGAAGAAAAATCATATATCGGTAATAGATGCACATGGGTTATGCCCAATGCAACTAAATGGTCAACGCCGCTTGGAACGCCGCCTTTGGTTGTTGTTCCCCGTTCGGTAAATGCCAAATATTTTCCCTTGTGGTTCATGCCGGAAGCTGCATCAATGGAAAAATCCCGCACATGCAGTTCGTAAATGATCGCATCCTGCCATTGGCCGGCCGCGAATGGCGGTTTTGGTTTTTCCCGCCAGCCTGGCGGGTTGGTTTTTGCAAGATCGATAATGGCCATGCGCTGGCCGTTAGCCGACACTGCTTTTGCGTAGGGATCGGCAGCCCAGGTTTTGGTTCCATCGGCAAATTCAGCCCGGTACAGATAATATCTGCCCGCAAGCTCCCCTTTAATAATGGTCGACCATACGCCGGTGTGGGGATCCTTTTTCATGGGATGCAGCTTGCCGGTTTCCTGGCTGGTAACCATTCCTGCGGCATCGTATTCACCTGCATCGTCGTATAACGCAACGGAAACATATGCTGCCGTTGGTACCCATACCTTAAACAAACATTCTGCGGCGCTGTAACTGAGCCCCAGATCGTTTCCGTCATAGTACAAATCATTCATTGTAATATCCCTGGTATATATTAAAATAGGAATCCCATGGTGGTTCTGTGTTTTCGGCGCTGTTGCTTTTTGCCAGCACGCAGGCGCGGCGCAGTGCAAAAACCGTTCCATCGCTGCCGAGGCGTTTTTGGCGGTAGGCTTTTTCCTGCAATGCCGGAACGTATGCCATTTCGCCGTTTGGTTCAGTGTACCCAAAGCCCCAGAGCAATGAAGAAAGGGAATGTTTTTTACTGCCCACGGGAATGCGGAAAATTTCGGCTCTGGTGATTCTTATCCCTTCAATAAGAGCGGCGTTCATTTTTGCCAGAAATGCTTCGGGCGATTGTTCATGGGAAAATTCAACGGCGGCCATTTCCCCCCCGGCGCTGATGCCAATGGACAAAGGCGCAACAATTTCCAGTTTGGCAAGAGGGTTAAATCCCTGAGTATACCGCACATCCAGACCGGCGCGACTCATGGCCATGGAAAAAATTTCAATAAGATCTAAATGCCCGTGAAACACCGCGCTGCCTTCTTTGGTGAAAGAGAAGAGCAGACGGTAGATGGGAGAGGAAGGGGACTGGGGACTGGGGACTGGGGACTGGGGTTTGCGACTTGAAGTATCGGGGTTTAACACGAAAGTATTATCGTTATTCGAACAACAATCCCTGGTCCCTAGTCCCCAGTCCCCAGTCCCTTTCTTTCCGCATACCCCGCAGCGCGTAACGCATTCTTCTGCGCATGGCTTGGTCATTTCGCCGTGGTTGGATTTTTCCAGTTCCCTTCGCAGATAGGCCGGTGAAACACCGGAGCTGATGCAGTGCCAGGGCAGGGGAGTGTCAATGCTTTTTGCGGCAAGATAATGTTCTACGAGTTCTGTATTTTTTTCCAGCACATCTCGCCAAACATCTTTTGCGATAAATTCCTGCCAGGCATCAAGCCTGCTTCCTGCCGTAAATGTTTCTGCCGCCATCTCTCCGGCGCGTGCATCTCCCCGGCTCAGAACGCCTTCAATTGCGGATATCAGGGGATTGGAAACGCTTACCTTGTGGCCTTTGGGCTTGAGCCGTGAACGGATAAAATCGAGTTTTGCGGCAGCGGTTTCACTGTCAAGCTGTTGTGCCCACTGGTAGGGTGTATGGGGTTTTGGCACAAATATTCCCACATTCACATTAAAGTGCATGGCTGTTTTTCGGGCAACATTAAGCACAAAATTAACAATTTCTTCTTCTTCGGGTAAAATGCTTTCTTCCGGTTTACCTAAAGGTAAACCTATCATGAAATAAAATTTTGCTCCGCGCCAGCCATTCCGTTTCGCCTCACGGAGAATTTCGGTGACCGAATCTTCTGTTACTTGTTTATTTATCGCCATTTGCCAGAAATCGCGGGGGGTTTCAACGGCAAAGGTCAGGCCGCTTTTGCGTGTGTGGGAAATTTTTTCCAGCAGGGCGAGGGAAAAAGTTGAGACCCTGAGCGAAGGTAACTGGAATGAAACATGCCTGTCGGAAAAACGCTGATTCAGGGCGTCAACCAGTCCATCAATGCCGGAATAGTCGCCGCTGGAAAGCGAAGACAGACTCATTTCGCGGTAGCCGCCCAGAGTGATAAAGGATTCGGCTTCGCGGAGAAGCGTTTCTGCCGGTTTTTGTCTCGCAGGGCGGTACCAATAACCCGCATGACAGAAACGGCAGCCGTTGGGGCAGCCCCGCATAATTTCAAGTATGCCGTGATGCTGCACGATCTTCATGCTGGGAATGGGGTAGACGGCTGGGGGAGAATGAGAAATGGGAAATGAGGAATGAGGAGTGGGGCCTGCGAAGTCTGCGTATACTGCGCGGGCTGCTCGTTCTTTTCCTTTTATCCATATGTTAGGGTGGTTTTTTATGTGATCGAATAGTGCGGCTTTGGTGCCGTTGTTTTGTTTTATGTGCAGCAGTTCTTTTGCCAGATCGAAAAAGCCTGCTTCGGCTTCGCCAATCCAGAATGCGTCAATAAAGGCTGAGTAGGGCAGGGGATTGGATACAGCCGGCCCGCCGGCTATAATCAGGGGATCATGTTCGCCGCGCTGATCCGCGCGTAATGGGATGCCGGAAACATCAAGCATCGTCAGTATGCCGGTGATTCCCAGTTCATAACCAAGGGTGAAGAGCAGCAGATCCAGGTGCTTCAGACTGATGCCGGTATCCAGGCCGTAGAGCGGCAGCCCTTTGTCTTTGAGCAAGCGTTCAAAGTCCGGTGCGGGGGCAAATGCCCGGTCGCAGGAAATGCCGGGAATTCGATTAAGCCCGTTGTAGGTAATCCGCAATGCCTGATTCGACATGCCAATTTCGTACAGATCGGGAAAGGCGATAAGGCTCTGGAGAACTGCGTCTTTGCCGGCGAGACGGCCATGTTCGCCGCCGGTGTAGCGGCAGGGCTTTTCCACTTGCAGCAGGAGCGCTCCCAAATCGGTAACAGGATTAATGATAGTACGATTAATCATAATGGCTGATGAAGATACCTTCTGATATGTATGCTTTGCGCAAGTCCAATGCCAATCATCGCCGAGAACATGGAAGAACCTCCATAAGACATAAACAATAGGGGGATACCGGTAATGGGCATGATACCCATTGTCATTCCGACGTTGATAAGAAAGTGAAAGCTGTACATTCCAACCAGTCCGGCACAAATATAGGTAGCAAAGGGATCCGCTGTTGTTTTTATAATCCGTAAAAACCGGAGACAGATGATAAGGAACAGGGCAAACACGACAAGTCCGCCGATAAAACCCATTTCTTCCGAAAATATCGAGAAAATAAAATCGGTACTCTGCTCAGGCAAAAAGCGGTAATGGCTCTGCGTTCCCTGCAGATAACCCTGACCGGATACGCCTCCTGCGCCGATAGCGGTAACTGACTGGATAATATTCCAGCCTGCGCCCCGCGGATCCACATTGGGGTTAAGAAACACAATGAGCCGCATAATCTGGTAGTTTTTCAGCACTCCGCGGGCGGCATATGAAGCGCCCAGTGAAAAACCAATAATGGCAAACGCGTAAATCAGCCAGAAAAAATACCGTTTCCGGTATTTTAGATATCCAAAAAAGGCAATGCCAATGATGATACTCAGGGCAAATACCACGATTTTAATAATACGGGCGTTGGTAAGCACTTCAATGACAGGTATGGATTTTTGGAGAATATGCGTTTGCCATAACGGCAGAACCATGAGCAGCCCGGTAAGCGCAATGCATGATGCCGAAAAAATCACATAACGCATTGATAATCCGGCGACAAAAGTCATGGAAAGCAAAATGGGAATAAATACGAGCGCTGTTCCCAGGTCTGGCTGAATAAACACAAGCCCCATGGGAATAATTACAATAAGGCATGATGTTATAAAACGGATGAAATGATTTCTGTTCATCCTGGTATCCGCAAGATAGCGGGCAAGAAAAATAATGGTAGTAATTTTTGCAAATTCCGATGTCTGAATGGTAAAAATGCCTATTCTGAGCCAGCGGGTGCTGTTGCCTGTCCGGCCAAAAATACATATATACAACAGGGGGATCAGCACCAGCAGATACAGATACAGGGAAACCCTGTGAAAACGGCGGTAGTTGATCATTGCCAGCGTCAAAGCAATTATCAGGCCGGCAGAAGCCCAGATAATCTGTTTAATGTATTCGTTGGAAACCAGTTCTCCGGTGGAAGTAATACCGGACGAATAAATAAACAGTATGCCAATTACGATTAAAATCATCACCGGCAGCAAAATTAAAAAATCAATTTCAAGAAAATTTCTTAGTCTCATTCCCTGCGCCCCCGTACCGGCACTATGTTCCGCAGACCCAGGGTCTGCACTGCTTCATCATAGGTTTGATTTGCGAAAATCCCCTGAAAAATAATGGCCGACGCATAGGGCGCCCACCATTCCCATTCGTTTGCCGCTTCTACCGTTACTGATACGATAACCTGCTCATCGGGGTTATTGGTATTGTATGGCGCATACGCGGAAAACCATGAATGCCAGCGATCCTGCAGACCAACTTCACCGGTTCCTGTCTTGCCGGCAATCTCAACCGCTTTGATATTCAGGGGATATTGGGCGGTTCCATCGGTTATGACTCCCCGCATATCCCGCCGGACAATTTCAAAAACTTTGGGATCAATATCGCTTTCATGGAGGAGCTTTGGCAGTGTTTTTTGTTCAACCGCTCCTGAAATCGGGTCTCGCACTTCTTTCAGGAGATACGGCTGGTACATCTTGCCGTTATTCACAACCATGCTTACCATATTGGCCATCTGAATCGGGGTTACTCGCGTATAACCTTGTCCAATGGTCATGTTCATGGTATCACCGCCAAGCCACCGCTCATGAAAACGGCGGGTCTTCCACTGGGGTGTAGGAATAAAACCTTCTATCTCGCCGGGAATATCTATGCCAGTCTGGGCTCCAAAGCCAAACTTTCTGGCATATGAGATCATTTGTTCTACTCCCAGGGCATCACGCCCCACTTGCCAGTAGTAAATATTGCATGACTGGGCCAGCGCCCGGTGCAGGTTCATTCTGCCATGGCCGGGACGGCGTATATGGCAGCGCCACAGCCGGTTACCATAATCAATTTCACCCGGGCAGTCTACCGTTCTGTCCATGGGAAACACACCTTCCGCAAGTATTCCCGTAGTCATTACAACCTTGAATACCGAGGCAGGAGGATAGCTTGATTGTATAACCCGGTTCAAAAACGGCCTGTTGGGATCATTTGCCAGAGCCTGAAACACGCCGCGTTCTCCTCTGGTAAAAATATTGGGGTCATACCAGGGATAGGAAACCAACGCAAGTATTTCTCCGGTTGGGCGCATTACCACCACGGCGCCGATTCGTTCTCCCAGAGCCTGTTCGGCCAGTAATTGAACTCGCCGGTCGATGGTTAATACCAGATTTTTTCCCATTTCGGGAGGAATGCGGTCTCCCCGTCCGGCGATTCGTTTGCCGCGGACATCAACGGTTTTTGTTTCTCTGCCGTCCTTTCCTCTCAAGAGCACATCGTACTGGCGTTCTATGCCGGTTTTACCAATGACATCCCCCTGCTGGTAGCCATAGTTGTACAGTTGGGTCAGTTCGTCTCTGGTTATGTCGCCAACGTATCCGACAATGTGGGAAAGGCTGCTTACATTTACATAATTCCGCACCGGCTTGCTGTTCCATGAAACACCCGGCAGCGCGTCTTTCCGTTCGGCAAGTTCGGCTATGATCGCGTAAGGGACATTGACCGCTACTTCTATCGGCTGGTATAGATGATAATACCGGGGTTGTATTCTTGCTTCGATCTCGCTTGTGGAGATTTTCAAAATTGCGGCGGCATCAGCTATCAACTCCGGAACCTTGCCGCGGGGGATTTCGGCGGGAACAATGCTTACCGCAAAAGAATCTGCGTTTAACGCCAAAGGCTGCGTATAGCTGCGGTCGTAGATCTCTCCCCGCTGTGACGGCAGTATTTCCGTACGGCGGGAAATATCATGGGCATGGGACCGGTATTGCTCACCGGAAAGAATCTGCATATTAAACAAACGCAGACTATACACTACAAATATTACTATAAATAAAATCCACAGAAACCCGATACGTTTTTCTGATTTGTCGTGCCGGGGTTTGTCGTCATAGGAATTCATCGTTCTCTCCGTGTCAGCAGGGAACTAAAACGTTTCAGCAGGGCAAAGAGAAACGGCGCTATGAGCGTGTTCATAGCCAGTTCTGACCACAGTACCGGAGCGGCAATCGGGTATGCGGGAATCATGCCCGCCATCAACAGGCTGAGTAAAAAGAGGATCAATGCCTTAACCAGCGTTGCCGAAGCGCACAAAATCATTGGAAGCAAAAAAACATCCAGAAAAAAGGTTCCTTTTATCAAGCCGGCAAGGGCGCCTATAATGGTGCGGATAAAAGCATTAAGACCGATGGGAGCGGCGGAAATGAAATCAAGCGCTAACCCGTAACAGAAACCGGAAAGCTGACCGGTCATAGTGCCGTTTATGTATGCAGAATACACTATAATCCCCAGAGCAATATCGGGAACGGCCCGGTACAGGGCAATATGGGAAAGCAGCGTTGACTGAAGCACAGCCGCTATCAGGCCAAAGACAACAGTCCAGATTACATTTTTAATCATTAGCTTTTTTTTCCTCGATTACAAATACATATTCCAGACGGGAAAAATCAATCAGCGGTTCCAGTTCCGCTTCCATTGAAATTTCATAATCATGATAATTCACGTTGCTTATCCTGCCTATATTTATTTCCGGCGGATATATTCTGCCCATGCCGCTTGAAACAACCAGATCACCCCGGCTGATCTCGTCTCTGGCCCTTTTGGAAATAAAACGCATCCTCAGGGGCAAGTCGGGGCTGCCTTGTCCTTCAACAATACCCTCATAACGGGAAGCGGCAAAACGGGACGCGACAAGCAGACTGGAATCGTATAACGGCATTACCAGACTTTCAAAAGCCCTTACCTGAATAACCTTGCCCACCAGCGCCTGAGCGCCTCCCTGCCAGGCAATGACCGCCATGTCCCGCTCGACGCCCGCGTGGCGGCCCTTGTTGATAACCAGCGCAGAATAGAGGTTGTCCGGGTCTCTGCCGATGAGTTTTGCAGGTATGTGACGGTAATCCAGAGTTTGCGCAAAGTCAAGCTGTTCCTTCAGCCGCATATTTTCCTGGCTTATCTCTCGCGCAGTTCGTTCAAGCCGTTCATAACGGGCAATGCGTTCCAGCAATTCGGTATGTTCTGTTCTGAGTTTTGCAAGTTCCTGTACCGAAAGTACCGTTCGGGAAATAAGGGAAGAAAGATCGTCTATTCTGCCGCGTACGCCGGAAAAAAGAAACAGTCCCGTATTGTGGAAATTCAATACCGGACTGCGCGTAGAAACAAGAAGGAGGGAAAACGAAACGACGATGAGCCCCAAAAAAATATAAACCTCCAGCGGTAAACGTTTTCCTGGCAACCCCCTCCTTTTTCCCATATGGAGCCCTTATCCGTTCAGGCTGTCATAAATATTTTTTGAACTGTCAACGCCTCTTATAAAATCAAAGTATTTACCCGCTCCCAGCGCCACACAGTCCAGGGGATATTCGGCGATAAATACCGGGACGCCGGTTTCTGTCGCAATGAGCTTGTCCAGCCCTTTCAACAGAGATCCGCCGCCGGTCATCACAATGCCCCGTTCCACAATGTCGGCGGCAAGTTCCGGCGGTGTTTGTCCCAGCGTTGATTTAATATTGTCGATAATTTGATTGATCGGATCCCGCAGAGCTTCTCTTATTTGGTCTGAACCAATTTTGAAACGCTGGGGCAGGCCGTTAGCTGCATTGGTTCCTTTCACTTCAATTTCTTCGATATTTTTTTCAGGCACAGCATTGCCTATTTCAATTTTAAGATGTTCCGCCATTTGCTGGCCAATAATTAAGTTGTTAACCATTCTGACATATTTGATAATGGCCTCATCAAATTCATCGCCGCCCAGTCTTATCGCATTGGTAACGACCATTCCTCCCAGCGAAATTACCGAAATTTCAGTAGTTCCGCCGCCAATATCGCAGATCATGTGACCGGCCGGCTCATTGATGGGAATATCGGCGCCAATCGCGGCAGCCAGACTTTCATCGATCACCAGTACTTCCCGCGCTCCGGCTTTGTAGGCGCTTTCTTCTACGGCTCTCCGCTCAACTTCGGTTATGCAGGATGGAACGCCCAATACCATTCTGGGTTTTATAAACCGGTAACGGGGCAATACGCGGGAAATAAAATAGCGAATCATTTTTTCGGTAGACTCAAGGTCGGCAATAACGCCGTCGCGCAATGGCCTGATGGTGCGAATATGCCCCGGTGTTTTACTGAGCATTCGCTTTGCATCAGCGCCTACCGCTAATACTCTTTTGGTTCCCAACTCGACCGCCACTACAGACGGCTCATTCAGTACAATACCTTTGTTCCGCATATAAATGATGGTGTTGCAGGTTCCTAAATCAATGCCTAAATCAGATGACGTATTGCCAAACATAATCCCTCCAAAAAAATATCTTTACAAAATGTTTTCACATTGAAAGTCGTGCTCTTGCTCCTACATGCGCCGGATCCGCCTGGCGCGCCAATCTCCATTCCGCCCTTGCACGGACGGTGTCTCCCTGGAGGACATACAGTTCCCCCAGTTGGTAACGGGCTTCGGCATTTTCACCCGTTTCTTCAATTATATCCAGGAGCTGTTTCCGTGCTCCATTGATATCATTGGCTTTTCGCAAAACCTCTGCCAATAAAAGACGCGCCGCCAGTCTTGTTCGGGAATCCGGCGAAACATCAATACAATGCCGCAAATACGCCTGCGCCTGATCAAGTTCACCCAGAGCAAAATAAGACCGGGCAATGGCAAGCAGCAAAGGCCCCGAAAGCGCCCGGTTCCTTTCTCCCTGGTTATGCGTTCCCGTTAAGCCTGGGTCAAGAGCTGCCCTTGGGTCAAGGGCTTCGGCAAAAGCCGCCACGCTGCTCCGGTAGTCTCCAATTTCCGCATACGCCAAACCAAGGTATTCAGGAATGTCTGCGGCGCGAAAAGATAAACCCCTGGCCTTTTCCAGATACTTAATCGAAAGATCGGCATAACTCTCGCCCTTGTAATTGTAGGCTTTTCCCAGTACATAGTACAGCCGTCCATCGCTTGCCCCTTCCTTAAGCAAGGCAGCTTTTCGCAGCGCCCATACACAATCCTCAAAATATTTTGCCGCATTCAGGCTGTTTATTTGGGAAATGCCCAATTGATAGGCGGAAAACCCGTGCATGGTCAACAAAAAATAGTCCATCTGGCGGGAGACAAGAGCCGCCTGGCTCAGGTTGTACACCTCATCCAGATTGCCGGCTTCCCACAGGCGCAGCAGTTCCCTGCGTTCCCCCCTTACCGCGGCGGCAGATCTTCCTGCACGATGAATGGATGCTGCCGTGACAATGCCGGCAATAGCCAGTATGACAACGGAAAACAGCAGCCTTTTTCGGCGAATATATCTTCGATAACCGGATCGGGTCCTATAATTATGCATTTTCCCGCTATAATACTACTCTATTTTCGGTAATATTGTCAATGGTTAATCGTTCTTTGTATATTTGTGATGCGCCAGGTTCCTTTTTTGCGGGTTAGGGTGAGTACATCGGCATGGTGATATGACCAGGGTAGGCGAAATTCGGCAGATTCCGGGTCGAAAAGGGTGCGGAGTTCCAGAGCCGGCTCGTCTATTTCGCCCATCTGAGCCGGCACCCACAATACATAATCCGCCTCAAAATACAGCTCTTCTGCGTCTTTGTTCTTTATTCCTTGTTCTTTGTTCGTTGTTATCCGTAAATCCGTTACCCCAAATACATCGTACGCAACGGCTCCTCCGCCGTGTTCCTGCCATATTGGGGCGGCAATAATCATTGGCGCGGTGCCCATTTCATAAGCCAGTCTTGCCCTGTTGATTACAAATAAATTGATAACGGTGTTGATATCGCTTTTTCCCGCTTTGCGTACAACGCAGGCCTCCATCATCTGATGATCAAGCTGACCAAAGGCATTGTAGTAGCTTTCGATTACCTGAACCGGCTCCATGCCCGCTGTTGTTGGCAGCTTGGCGCGGTTTTGGATAAGACTGTGGGCAATAAGCAGCGCTGCGGCAATTGCGGCAAACGAAATAAGTAACATTGCAGTGTTACGCGCAACAAACCGTCTGGTTTTGATCGCCGCGGTTTTTCGTTTAAGGAATGCAGACTTTTCCTTTTCAATCGCCAACCGCTCCGCCTCTGAGACGGGTCGATTAAATGATGCTGAAGAATTTAACCACGAACCACACAAACCATACGAACCTATAGCTTGCTCATTTTCTTTTGTTCGTGCTGGTTCGTGTTGGTTCGTGGTAAAAAAAATAAGGAATTGTTTTAGGATCGCGGCTCCGTGTGATTTGGCGCTGAGGGCTTCCTGGATCAAGGCGGCAAGATTGGCGTCCAGGCCGGGAACGGCAAGATGCACCGGCAAAAAATGGCCTTCACGCATATCCTGACGAAGGATGGCCTCGTCTGCGGCGGAAAAAGGGGGTGTGCCGGCAAAGACATGATACAGCATTGCCGCCGCGCTAAAGGCAGCGGAGTCAATGCCTTCAAGATCGGTGTGTGTATACCGGTTATCGGGTATCATGCAGCGTTTGGCCAAGCTGGGCGGCGCAACAAAAACAGCGTTAGCCGCAATCAACGCCGCAGACGGCCAAAACATTGCGGCCGAATCGCCGGGTAATGCCAGTGTACCGGCCGGGAGATTTTCTGCAAGTGCCAGAATCGCCTGAATCCATGCGTTTATCAGCGCCAGCGCTTTGTCTTGCTGCCCGTTCTCGTTCAGCAGTAAGTCCAGACGTTCGCCTTCGAAATGGGGGCCCCAGACAACCATTGTCGGTTCGGCGCCGTCACCATGAGCGTGTTCGATCACCCCGCTTGCTTGCCAAGGCGTAACGCTGGTTTCCCCTGCTCCCTTAATAACCAATCCTGATTCGGTAATGGCCTGGGCAAATTTTGCCTGAGCAAAGGCACGGGAGTTAAGACCCGTGTCAAAGCCCAGGACAGTTGTATTGTTTACTTCAAAAGAAAAAACCTGTCTCTGCATTACCGCGGAGAATACAGGTAGCGGAAATAATCCATATCGGTAGAGAGGGTTTTTCCAAACTTCGGCAGGGTGCTTCGGTATGATTCTACCGCCCGCCAGAAATCAAAGAAGCCCCGGTCACGGTTGTAGGCTTCAGCGTAAATTCGCGTTGCTTCCGCGTCTGCCCTTCCCCGGATTGCCTCGGACTGATTGTAAGCGGCTGAAAGTAACGAACGTTTTTCGTTGTCCATTTTTCCCAGCCATTCCGCCTTGCGGCCTTCGCCTTCGGAACGGAAGGCCTGGGCTATCTGGTTGCGTTCCCGTATCATGCGGGCGTAAACGCTGGGGGTAAGTTCATTGGAGTACCGTATCTGCCGCGTGACCACGTCGATGAGCTCAATGCCGTATTCGGGAACCATGCGCCGTGAACGGTCAAGTATTTCCTGAGCAAGCTGGCGGCGGCCTTTGCTGATAGGCTCATGGCCTGAACCGGATTGCGAGGTGGAACTGATAAGTTCGGCTTCAATGCCTTCTCCCAGACCCAAAGAATCGGTGCCAGAGGATCGTTCCATGATAATGTTTGAATTCCGCACCGATTCCCGCAGGAAATTTTCCGCGACTACGGTACGCACCTCAGAGTCGATAATCTCGGCAAGTTTGGAATAAGCCGCATCAACGGTGTTAATGGACTCATAGAATTTTTTGGGATCGGCAATGCGCCAGCGGGCGGTTACATCGACAAAGATGAACTGCCTTTCTGCAGTAGGTACAATTCTGGCCTCGCCGTCCCATGCCATAATTTTTTTGGGATACCGGACTACTTCATCAATAAAAGGAATTTTAAGATGCAGGCCGGCGTTGGTAATAACATTTGTCAGCCGCCCCAATTGTACAATGACGGCCTGTTCGCCTTCGTTTATCACATAAAAAGGGCCGGCTACTAAAATGCCGATAAAAATGACAAAAATAACGACAATGGTTGTTAATGTTTTTTTCATTATCTGGTTCCTCCCTGTGCAGGACGCTGCGCAGCGCCTAAATTCATCATGGGCAGGAAGTTGCGCAGATGGTGGTCGATAAGCGTTGTGCCTTCTTCATTCTTGAATACTTCTTCGATCATTTCATAGTAGAGCCGCTGCCGGGTAACTTCCGGGGAACGGCGGTACTCGTCGTATACTGCGTTAAAACGGGCGACATCGCCGTGCGCCCGGTTCACCCGCTCGGTAGCATAGCCCTGCGCTACCTGAATCATCCGTTCGGCCTCGCCTCTGGTTTTGGGAATTTCCTCGTTGTATGCCTGCTGGCCTTCGTTGATAAGCCGCTCCAGGTCCTGCATCGCCTTGTTTACATCTTCAAAGGCCTGTTGCACGCCCGCCGGAGGGGTAACGTTTTGCAGTTTTACGGTAATGACATCGATTCCCAGACCGTAGCCCCGGAAGGTCTCGTTCATAATGGCCGCGCCTGCCACTTCAATGGCGCTGCGTTCAATACCCATAATGTCCATGATTGCCCGATCGCCTACGAGCATATTAATCGCTGAACGGGACACATCCCGGATTGTCGCGGTGCGCTCGTTTACGTTAAAGGCCCATGCCTTGGGATCAACAACCCGGTACTGGATAATCCATTCAACATCGACGATATTCAAATCGCCGGTGAGCATGGTAGACTCGGCAGCCTGGCTGGTGTAACTGGGGGTAGTTCCGCCCCTTAAAGTGCGGAAACCAAATTCCTGGGTTTGTACGGTTTTTACATTTACGGTGTAATTCCGGTCAATGCCAAAAGGCAGTTTGAACTGCAGGCCGGGTCCTCTGGTGCCAATATACCTGCCAAAGCGGGTAATGACCGCTTCTTCGGTTTGATCAACGATATATACGCTGGTCCCCAACAGTATAAGCAGAAAAATACCGCCTATTACCAGTGTCAGTACTGCCGGACTCATGTACTTGCCCACCTTTGGCGGGGTAAAATTCTCCATGAAAGCCTCCTCGAATTGCTTTGGTATTAGTATAGCGAAGTTAAGGAAAAGAGTAAAGTTGCAAGTTGTGGATAAATACGCTATTCGTTATGCTCTGGTATCTGCTCTCTGGTTGAATCCTGTAATACCTGACGGATTATGGTCAGCTGGTTGTTGAGATTTGCGATAGTGGTTTCCTGATTTCTGTTCTGCTGTCCAAGATTGCTGATGGTATTGTCACGGGTTCTGATGGTCTGGTTCAATGTTGCCACTTCCGCCTGCAGGCTTTGGGCGTTTTGAGTTTGCGCGGCTAAATCGTATTCCAGCGCCGTGTTTGCGGCTCTCAGGTTATTGTTATTTCCCTCAAGCTCCACGATGCGCCGGGCCATGCCGCTTCCTTCAGTGCCCAGAGACTCTATGGTTTTTTCAAGTTCTGTGCTTTTTTCCTGCAGATCGGCAAGCAGTTTTTCGTTGTTCCGGTCAAGCGGCATTACGCCGGCGGCCAAAAAGGCCTGGGTTTTGCGGGCTTCTGCGACCATTATCTCAAATACATTGATTGCCTGAGTGTAGACTTCCTTTCGCGCCTGTATGGAACGGATCGATTGAAATGCGGGGGTATTGAGAAATGCCCGCATTGACTGTACGGTTCTGGCAGCGTCATCAAGGAGGTTTTGATCAATTTGGCTGTTGAGGTTTGCGAAAAATGCCCCTATCTGGGATTCTATGGCTGCGGCTTGCGCCTGTTCCTGAGAAAGCCGTTCCATTTCACTGCGGGCGCTGTCAATGGATGTTTCCCGCATAATTTCATCAATAAGCACCCGTTCGGCGCTGTTTATTATTCTTGTCCCTTCACGGACCTGGGCGTCGGTTTTTCCCTGAAAAAAGAAGAGCATCAGAAAACCTCCGGTAAGCGCCGCAATTGCCGCTGCATTGACCAAAATGGGGAAAAGGCCGCCGGTTTTTTTTGCCTTAAAGCGTTTTTTGCCTTTTTTTCCGCTTTTATTACCGGCTATCTGGTTTGCGTCGATGGCATGGCCAAGGGACAGCCGGTTTTTTTCGGTAATACTGTTTATTTTTGCCAGTATCTCCCGCTGTTCTTCCTCGGAAATTCCGGAATTGGTATCAAATACAATTTCGTCATGCATCGTCATTTTTTTTCTTCCCCACTTCTATTCTGGATACTTCTTTGTTTGACAGCCGCAAACCGCCGGCTTTTAGTCCCCGTACGCTGTAATCCTGGGCCTTAAATTCCTCCAGTAGAATCTTGAGCCGGGGTTTGGGCGTATATTTCAGGGTAAATGAAAATTTGGGCTTTGTATCAATATGCAGAATCACCGCTCCGTCAGGCACCAGGAAATAATCCTTGTTCATAATCCAGCCTTCAATGATGCAGCGCTTGATGCAGGCAAAGCCGGTTTCTTTTTCTTTGTAAATGATGGTAAAAATGGTTTGAGATAATGCTTCCTTGTCCGCAACGCCTATCCACCAGGCATCGGCGCCGGCAAATGTTTTTTCCGGCAGATCCGTTACCGAGTACATACCGTTTTTCCGTATGGTCAGTATGCGGTCAAAGGGCGAAACCTCGGCGACTTTTGTTCCGGAAACATTGGTTCCCATATAGCCGGTTTTCTTATCGTACTTGAGTTCAACATCTCTGCGCGCCACTTCTTTCACGTCGATCTTGTCAAACGCGCCGACTTTGGTTCTTCGGGAGCCCGGCGGTACGCCGTCTTGCCCCAGCTCTTCATTGGCCCGGACTTTCGCGCCGATTCCCTTAAGGAAATTTATGGAGTATACGACAATATTTTTCAGATGGCCGTTAATCTCCTTGATCCGCGCCTGTATCTGTTCCATTTCATCGCGGGCCTTGCTGATGTCGTATAACGATATGCGCCGGATGGGAATGCGCAAAAGGTGTTCAACGTCATCGGCGCTTATACCGCGGGGGCCTACCTCTTTCATAAAAGGGGCAAAACCGGAAACAACGGCATCCTGAACGCCTTTGGCCGTTTTCATTTTTTCAATGCCCTTGTAGATGCGTTCTTCGATAAAAATCCGTTCAAGGGTGCGTAAGTGGAATTTTTCCTGCAGTTCCTTTTTTTCCAGTTCCAGTTCTTTGGTCAGAATTTTTACCAGTTGTTTTGCGTGATGCTTGATTACTTCGGTAACGGTCATAATGGTGGGCAGACCGTCTTTAATGACCAGCAGATTTACCGAAATGGACTGCTCACATTCAGTGAATGCAAAAAGGGCGTCAACCGTTTCTTGCGCGTATACGCCGCGGGCAAGTTTTATTTCGATTTCAACTTTTTCGGTGGTAAAGTCATTGATGCTTTGGATTTTGAGTCTGCCGGCTTTTGTCGCGGCTTCCACGCTGTTGATAAGGCTTTCGGTGGTTGAGCCAAAGGGCAGTTCAGTTATCAGTATGCGCTTGGGATCGGACGTGTCAAGTTTTGCCCGCACCAGCACTTTGCCGTTTCCGTTACGGTAATCGGATACATCCACCAGCCCGCCGGTGGGGAAATCGGGATACAGTTCAAATTTTTTCCCCGAAAGGCAGGCGATTTCGGCCTCCAGTACTTCCAGAATATTATGCGGCAGTATCTTTGTGGACATTCCTACGGCGATGCCTTCCGCGCCCATAACCAGTACCGCGGGGATTTTCGCGGGGAACAGCACCGGCTCCCGGTTACGGCCGTCATAGGAGTCTACCATTGGCGTTAACTTGGGATTGTAAAAAACATCTTTTGCCAGAGCCGAAGCCTTACATTCAATATACCGGGGAGCGGCAGCCTCGTCCCCGGTGAAAATATTGCCGAAATTCCCCTGCCGATCAATAAAGTATTCCTTGTTGGCAAGCACCACCAGCGCGGGACCTATTGAAGCTTCGCCGTGGGTATGAATTTTCATACATTCTCCCACTACGCTGGCAACCTTGTGAAATCTGCCGTCGTCCTTTTCGAACAGGGTATGCATGATACGGCGCTGTACCGGTTTAAGGCCGTCCTCAAGATCGGGAATGGCCCGGTCTTTTATGACATAGGAGGCGTATTCAAGAAAATTGCGGTCAAAAACATTTTTAATGTACATACCATATAGTATACAAAAAACAAATTGTCTTGACAATGAATAAAATCCATTATACAGTTTTCTGTACAAAGATACTTATAAGGAGATAGTATTATGCCCAACACCAAACAGAGTCCAGGAGCCGTATTGACCAAACTTCTGGAAAAAAATGGTCTGAATTACAATCGGCTGGCAAAAGCAGTAGGTTTGAGCAGCGCAATGGTTCGCCTTATTGCCCTTGATCAGAACCCGGTATCAGCCGCTGTCGCTTTTCGTCTTGCAAAGTTTTTCAAGACAAAACCCGAATATTGGCTGGCTTTACAACTGAAATTCGATGTTTTCATGGCTGCCCAGGACAAAAAGCTTACAAAAGAGCTTAAAGGTATTGTAACGGTAGACAAAGCGACATTCGAGCGGAAGTCCAAAGCGAAAAAAGCTGCCAAAACCGTTAAAAAAGCCAAAACAGCCAAAGCTAAAAAGGCAGCCAAGCCCAAAAAGGTCGCCGCCAAAAAAACCGCCGCGAAAAAGCCCGCAGCCAAAAAAGCCACGGCCAAAAAGGCCGCCGCCAAGAAGCCCGCAGCCAAAAAAGCCACGGTCAAGAAAGCCGCGGTCAAAAAAGCCGCAGCCAAGAAGCCCGCAGCCAAAAAGCCTGCGGTCAAAAAAGCGGTGGTGAAAAAGGCTGTTGTGACAAAGGCTCCGGAGGCCGCCGTAAAACCGGATACTACCGTAAAACCGGCGGTCAATACGGAACAAACAGAATCGAAAGCCTGGCTCGCGGAATACCAGCCGGTCATTACAAGCCCTCAGCCGGTATTTGAACCCGAATCAGATCTTGACGAACCGTTTATTTAACTCAGCACTACTTTGTAGCCAAATACGTCCTGGAAGAGATTAGCTTTTTCTTCCAGGCCGGTAAGTTCAAGGGTAATGTCGTAACCGCCTTGTGTGTGCAGGACGAGCGTTTCGGCGCGGTGTTCTATCGTCAGGTTTTTGATTTGCTGGGAATGTCCCCGGTCAAGGGCATCGGCAACCCGCAGAATGGAAGCCATTTTTAACACTAAAACTCTTTCCTCGCGCTGAAGGCTGATGTACTCAATGTCAGACACGACCGGGGGATCGCCGCGATGGTAGCGTATCACGTTGGCAATAATGTCCAGTTCATCACGGGGCAGGCCGAAGATTTCGGAATTGGAGACAATGTACTGACCATGCTTGTGATGACCCGATGCTCTGATAAAGGTTCCTATGTCATGAAGCACTGCGGCAGTTTCCAGCATCAAACGTTGGCGCTGATCCATGCCGTGTACCTTTACCAGCGAGTCAAACAACACCATACAGAGATGGGCGACATGGCGGGAGTGTGCTTCGTCAAAATGGTATCGCCGGCCTAAACTGACGGCAGAAGCGATAATCTGCGAGAAGAAGTCTTTTTGCAGTTCGGAATCTACCCCAAGGGCCAGGTCGATAAGGTAACCTTCCCGAATACTGATCAGGGGAACCACCACGCGGGCGGCGCCGGTTTGTTCAAGAAAAAGTTTCAGTACCAGAATGCCGGGAATAAAACCTTCCGCGTCGGAATAGGGGATCCCCAGTTTCCGGGTACATTCTTCAACGGTGTAGTATCGAATCTTTTCGGCAAATGCAAAAAAGTCATTGCGTTCGATGACTCGGCAATGTTTGTTGAGCTCGGTACCCGCATGGAGCGATGCAAGCCGGGCATCGGAACCGGCGGTGACAAAGGTACGCACACGGGCAAGGTCCATCTCGGTGTTTAAGAGGCCGGTGGTATTGCGAATAGCTTCGTTCAGGTAACGCTCATAGTACAGGCTTGGTCCAGCCCCCAGCCGTACCCGTTGATCGATAAGAATGGTTCCCAGCTTAACGCTGTGGGCTGCTGCCATTTGCCCCCGGCGCAGCAGCATTATTTCGGTTGAGCCGCCGCCTATCTCAATAATCATCGAATTGGCCCGCCAAAACAAAGGCAAATCCTGCTTTAACGCAAAACGAACCCCCAGATACATCAGACGGTTTTCTTCGACTCCATCCACCACCGAAAGGTTAAAGCCCGTTTCCTGCCGTATCCGGTCGATAAACATATCGCGGTTTCGGGCAACACGCAGGGCGCTGGTTGCGATTACATGCACCTGTTCCGAAGAAATGCCCCAACTGGCCAGCAGTTCTTTGAAATTGTGCAGTACAACCAGACATTCCAGCAGAGATTCGCGGGAAAGTTCGCCGGAATTAAATACATCGCGGCCCAGAGCTACCGGCCTGCCTGCGCTGTCCAGCACCGTCCAGTGCCCTTCGCCTTCAATCTGCGCGATGAGGAGCCGGATGCCGGTAGAACCTATTTCCAAAACAGCAACAAGGTTATTTTCGTTCATAGTTTACCGATCATAGTTTGTCGATGAGCATTGAACATTTCCCCGAAGGGATAGGCAGGGTTTTTTTCTTTTTCCCCAGAATGTTAATGGTAAAATAATACAACTTTTCACTTTCCATGTGTATTTCCCAGCCCCGGCCGCTCTTGTTTGAAAGAATAGTTATCATGTTTTTTTTGAGCGAAAGGTTTTCCACGCCCATAATTTCCAGATTGGGAATAATCCAGTCCACCGTTTTACGGGGAAGGGAAATAAACAGGCCCACAATATTTTCGATGGTTAGACAAATAGTGGAAAGCGCGTCATAGGAAAGGTACTGGGGCCGGGGAAAATCCGGTTTGCCGGGCCATTTTGCCGGACCTTCTTTGGTGGGCAGATACGCCTCCCACAGATTACCCTTGTGGTGGTCGCCGTCGGGGTTCATCGAATCCAGCATAAAGTACAGGTGGCGTATGGCACATTCGCGGGCAAGGTCCCAGCGCTGATACCGTTCCAGCCCTTTAATCACCATAAAGGTTAAGTGGGGATACACCGATCCGTGAAAGCCCCGCCCATTTTCGTCAAAACTTTTTTCTGACAGGGATAATGAGGGAAACGGATGCGGCGCGCCAAAATAGGCCGGGTCGCTGAGCTTTGCAATGATCCGTTCCGCCTTTTCATCATTGGGAATTTCCGCCAAAAGCGGCCAGTACCCGGCAATGGTTTTTACCGGCAGCCGTTTTTCGCTGCGGTCAATGTCATGGTAAAAGCCGTCATCGGGATCCCACATCAACGAATTGATTCTGGTTTTAAGGGCAAAGTACTGTTTTTTATACTGAAAACTGGAATCCTTGTCATTCAGGATGTCAGCCATTGCGGACATATACAGGGCATTAATCGCCATCATCGTATTAAAGTCCAGCGAATAATAGGTTCCCTCGCGGGGAGCATTGGTCATTCCCGTAACCCCCAGCGGAACCCGGTACAGACCATTCGATTTTTTAAATGTCGCGTCAATCCATTCGGTATATTTGTGTAAAACCGCAAGTACATCCTTAACCCGTTTTTTGTTTGCCCCTTTGTGATAGATGTTATATTCGGCCCAGGCAAAAAGGGGAATTCCCAGACTTTCGGCATTATCCTTTTCCGCTATGGGCTGGCCGGTATTGATATTGTAGGCGCAGCGGATGGCCCCATTCGGTTCCTGGCGATCGTAAAACAGGTCTAAACTGGGTGTGGCCTGGTAAATACGGTTTGAGTATACCAGGAAAAAAGATGAGTAAATCGCATCAGACTGATACACCGCCTGAGACCCCGGATAGGAGAAGAATTTCCCTTCTATCTTGCTTTTTTCGGCTCCGCTGTTCCAACAGTCATGAATCCAGGCCCATGTTTTATCGTAAATATCGACAAAGTCCTGATCATAGAAGTGAATTTTGGGAAAATCGTGTTTTGTCACCTATACCTCTTGTCGTATATAATTCCTATTATAAACCCAAACTCCCTATTTTTCAAACTTTTTTTGCATTTTTTTTGGGATTTTTCGGAGATTATACGCTTGCAATTGTGCTATGCTTGTGCTACCCTTGTCATATCTTACTATAAACAAGGGGTGTAAAATGGCCTATGTAATCGATGATGCTAAGTGTACCAATTGTGCAGCTTGTGACAGTTCCTGCCCGGTGGACGCAATTTTCGAGCAAAACGGAAAACGCGCGATAGACAAGGAAAAGTGCGTAGATTGCGGCGCCTGTTCCGCTGAATGTCCGGTTGAAGCCATAACCGGAGAATAAAACAGAAGGGGTTTATGGGACCATATGGCAAGGGGTTTACCCTTGCCTTTTTTTTATTGCTTATATGCCATGGCGGCTATGCGGATGACCTTGTTGGGGGAGCTTTTCCCCTTATCAGGCGGCTGGATTCGCGGGATGAGGCGTTCAGGCAGTTTATTGCCGATGTTGAGTCTAACCGCAGGCGTGTCTTTAATCTGAACAGAAACCGCAGTGAGGATGTCCAGGCTGTTGCCGGTTTTCTTACGGTGTATCAATATGTGCCAAGGGAGGAAGATGACCTTTTTTCCCTGGCTGCCCGCTGCAATATACCCTATTCGACATTGGTAAGTCTGAACCGCCTGAGCCATCCCTCAATGGTGGTAACGGGCAGGCCCCTGTTGCTGCCTTCGGTTCCCGGCATTTTTGTGGCGGAAAAGCCGCAGTCCGATCTTGAGCACTTGCTGGCATTAGGCCATTCTTCGCAGTCAGACAGCGAATCGGTCAAACTTACCATTGGGGGCGTTTTTCACTTTTTTCCCGGCAGGGAATTGGGGCACACGGAACGGGCATTTTTTCTAAATCGAGGGTTTGTTTTTCCGCTCCGCAATTACCGGCTGACTTCGGGCTTTGGTATGAGGCGGAACCCGATAAGCGGTACCATGCGTTTCCATGAGGGTCTGGATCTGGCAGCCCCATTGGGAAGCGAGGTATATGCGGTCAGGGACGGCATTGTGACCGAGGTAGGGAATGATCCGGTGCTGGGAAATTACATAGTGATAAAACATAGTGAAGGCTGGGCAAGTCTGTATGGTCACTTACAGCGGGCCGGAGTTGCCTTGCAATCTTCCGTAAAATCAGGTACACTTATAGGATGGGTAGGGTCTACCGGACAATCTACTGGTCCTCATCTTCATTTTGAACTGCGGCAGAACGGAAAGGCGCGGGATCCGGATAAATATCTATTTCTACCTGGCGGACGCTGAATGCACAAAGCAATTTTCGTGTGGGTAATGGTTCTTTTTCTCGCTATTCCGGCAGGGGCGGAACCGTTCCGCGTGCTGGTGGCAGGGAATCTGGAACTGTCTGCCGAAAATCCTGAAGGCGCTTCGATTAATCTGGCCTATAACAATGCGGCGCTTATTCGTCTGGGCAATGACGCCCGTTTTTTCCGGGGCATAGAACTGGAACTGTCCGCGCCTCAGGCCTGGCTCTCCAATCAGGGCAGTCTGGCCATGCAGCTTTATGCCAATCTTGACCGCGTGCCTTCCACAGGGGTAAACGATCTTGACGGGCGGAATATCGCCTTTGATCCGCTGCCCAATAAAATAAAAATGGTATACCAGATACCAATTCGCCCATCCCACGGATTGCGAACTACTCCGTATGCCACTGTTTCCACCGGCATTATTCCGCCATCCTCATTCCCCATCATTTTCAGGCTTATGCCGATTATCAAAGGTTTGAGCGATGCCCTTGAACATATGCGGTTTACCCTTACCGCACGGCCCATTCTGGGTGATGAAGGGGCGGTACGGCTTATCCCCCGCTATCCGGAGCAGCTGCGGGGAAGGCCTTTTACGGTGTTAATCAATGATACGGTGGTCAATATTGCCGAAGAGCAATTGCTCAAGGAAGGCGAACATCATTTGGTGGTGCTTTCGGATGATTACCGGAACGAAAGCCGCCGCTTTATGGTGGAAAAGGCAAAACTGCTGGATTTGTTTATCGATCTGCAGGATCCTACTCCCCTGATTATTTTTGAAGCGCCGGAAAATGCCCTTGTTTTTTTGAATAACGCGCCGGTTTCACGGGATGGCGGTCCGGTTCCGGTAGAACCGGGCATCCACGAGGCAAAATTCCAGGTTGGCGACTACACACTGACCAAAACCATTACCGTTGAACGAGGCAAGACCTACCGTGTCGCTCTGGCGGTAGATATCGCCGTAGAAGAAAACGACTAAACGCGGTGCGGTTTTGGGGGTACGTTTAGCTAAAGATTTGGGGGGGGGCTGCCGATATTCAAAATGTCGGATGTATAGTTCCCCTCCCAAATCACTATATGTCCGATATGCCTTAAGGGGCATAGGCCGGTGCAAACCGGCCTTTTTTTATGTTTTTACGGCGCGCTAATCCGGTTGATAATGTGCAGACGTTGTTGTTCCGGCAGCCGGGAAATAAGGCTGATTATTTCGTCCATTTCGCTCTGATACGCTTCATGCTCATCTATAAAAAAACGATACGGCTCCACATTGAGCTCTTTTCCTATTTTTTCAATTAACTTTAACGATGGAAACCGCCGTCCAATTTCAATTTCAGCTATATAATTGGGCGAAGTATCACACAACTCCGCCAGTTTCATCTGTGAGAATCCTCTGGAATTTCTGATTTTTCGTAAGTTACGGATAAATACCTGCTTTAAGCCCATGTTTTATATACTAATTGCCAATACTCTATTGACTATGGACAATGAGACCATATAATATGGACAATATGACAATATTAAGAAAGATATGGTCATTAAAGGGATGGTAATGGTGAAAAAGCTGTTTTTTATTGTGGTGTTCATAATCGGTAGTTTGGCAGTTTCAACTGCGGTATTTGGTCAGGCGAAACCCCGCCTTGGTATTCTGCCTTTCACCGGCGGCGTAGGCGGAGACGGTGAAAGTATCGCGACCCTGTTTTCGTTTCAGCCCGATATTCTGAACGCGTTTACCGT
>WQXQ01000001.1 GCA_009784775.1 Treponema sp. | reverse complement strand
TGGAAAAACCATTGTTTCAGGAGCAAGCTCGGGACATGTCCCTGACAGGCACCCAATGTTACCTCCTTCCTATTTGGGTGACACGATAAAATTATGGGATGTTGCAACAGGTACAGAACTCAAAGCCATTTCAAATTATAAAGAAGTCAATTCCGTAGCGTTCAGTCCCGATGGAAAAACCATCGTTTCAGGATCAGACAAACAAATAAAACTCTGGGATGCAGTGACAGGTGAGGAAATAAGAACCCTCTCTGGTCATACCGGAGAGGTAAAATCAGTAGCGTTCAGTCCCGACGGCAGGCACATTATTTCATCAGAAAGATGGGGGAGAGAGGCCATAAAACTGTGGGATGTTGCTTCCGGCAGAGAAATCAAAACTTTTTTGGGACATACCAGTTTTGTTGAGTCTGTCAGCTTTAGCCCTGATGGGCGGCAGATACTTTCAGGTTCACGCGACGGAACAATTCGTCTTTGGGATACCACCGGCAATGAAATAGCCCAATTTATCAGTTTTGCTGACGGTGAATGGATCGTTTTTACTCCCGATGGCTACTATAATGCTTCACCTAACGGCGATGCACACCTTAATGTCCGTGTGGAAAACAAAGTCTACGGCCTGAATCAATACCGCGCTGTTTTTAACAAACCCGAAATAGTAGCAAACCGATTGAGCGGTGTTTCACGTTAAATTCACACGATCAGCTATTATTTCTGTAATTATTTCATAGTTGTGTTTTTTACAGAATGAATCGCGCATTGCTTTTATTGGCGGATAATTGCAGACAGTTTCAAGTGATTTTATTATCATTTCCATATCCTGTTTTGTAATGGTATTTTCATCATCATATTTTATATTGGGAATAAAAGTATTCAAAAGTAAACAGGCATTTTTTATATTTGAAAACGAATTATCTATTTTCATTGCGGCTTCTTGCAAAACATCCAAAACATGTATTTTCTCTATGGTTTTTCCATTACTAATAATAAAACTTTTAAGAAGCTTTTCAACAGCTTGTGTTGCATGAAAACATATAACATCATACATTATATCTTCTGGATATTTTGGATTTGTATACAATATGTCAACCGTCATGATATCTTTTTCAGCTCTATTACATAATGTATCAGCAGATTCAGCAACAAGCGTTTTACTCATAAAGAATACTTCCCTTGGTTATAATGGTATTTTTTATACTATTTTGATTTTTTACATTATAAAATTGTTTTTCTGTATATACTAACACATCTGCAGGGATTATTTTATTATCAAATAAACTGATAGCAATTTTTAAATTTATATCGGTTTTTGATTCTATAAGATTATCTCCGATAATAACGCATAAATCAATATCGCTTTTCTTGGTTGGTTTTCCATAAGCATAGGAACCAAAAAGGTATATTTTCTTTATAGTACCAGGTTTCACGCTATCAAGAATGAGAGATCGTATTAACGGTATTTTATTGGTAAATAAAGACGATGTCTGTTTTCGCACCGCTGGTGGTGGTTGGGGATCTTTATTATTATGTGTGCTCTGTACGACTTTACTCATAATTTATACCCTATAATTACTTTAACATATAATGTTTATTTTGTCAATGAACCCATTCCTCTCACTCAACTATTATCTTCGCCGTGGCTGGAGCGGGCGCGCCTTTTTCTGTTGCGGCCGACACGGGTGCGGCGTCTGCTGCAATTACCGTGTATGAGCCGGGTAGGAGTACGGATGTACCTTCGGCATTGATTGTTTCAAATGCGGCAGAGGGCAGTTCAAATTCTACAACAATGCTTTCTCCGGCGGGAATATAGACCCGGCGAAAAGCCCGCAAAGCGCTGAGGGGTTCATCGGAGCTGCGATCGTTGCGCGTAATGTATATTTGTACCACTTCGTCCGCTTTGCGCTTTCCGGTATTGCTTACGGTTACTGCGGCGATTACCGAATCGCCAGCCCGAATTGACGGCGCGGAAAGCGTTATAGAATCAAAATTAAAACTTGTATAGGAAAGACCAAAACCAAAGGGATACAATGGCTTTTCTGTCATGTAACGATACGTACGCCCCTTCATGGAATAATCTTCGTAAGGGGGAAGCTGGGCTGTCGAAACAGGGAATGTTATGGGAAGTTTTCCTGATGGAACAACATCGCCAAAAATAATATCCGCGACGGCTTTTCCGCCCTGCTCGCCAGGGTACCATGCAAAAATAATCGCGTCGGCTATGTCTTCGGGTATGGCAATGGGGCTGCCTCCGGTCAGAACAAGAATCACGGGTTTACCCACAGCGCGGACTTTCTGCAAAAACTTGAGCTGCCAGGGCGGCAGTTCTATATTTGTCCTGTCGCCATTGGAATCGGAAGCAATGGCATCACCTTCTTCTCCTTCAATGGCGCCATCCAAACCCATTACTGCGATAAAAATGTCCGCCGGATTTGCCTCGCCAAATTCAACATTTGAAAAATGATTATCGCTGTGCATCAGGCAGCCCTGACGATATTCAATATTGACTCCGAATTTGTCTTTTGTTTTTTCTGCAAGTCCCTCAAGTATGGTGATGAAACGGGGAGCGATGCCAAAATAATTGCCGAATAAGGCGTGGGCATTGGCTGCGGCAGGGCCAACAACGGTAATTTTTTTCGCGCTCGAATCCAAAGGCAATAATCCCTTGTCGTTTTTCAGCAGTACAATGGATTTTTCAGCCGTGTTAAGCGCAATTCTACGGTGCTTTTCACAATTTATTACCTCGCGGCCCAGCCTGTCGTATGTACCGGAACCAATGGGTTCAAACATTCCCAGTTTAAATCTGGTGCGCAAAAGGCGGGTAAGCGCCAGGTCGATAGCGTCTTCTGTTACCAGGCCTTTTTTTACCGATACGGTCAGCATCGGATAGGTACAGCCGCAGTTTAGATCGCATCCTGCATTCAGGGCAAGCGCGGCGGATTCTTCCGGTGAATTGGTTACTTGGTGATTTTCATGAAAATCCCTGATTGCCCAACAATCTGATACCACATGCCCCTTGAAATTCCAGGTCTCACGGAGTATTTCCTGCAGCAAAAAATAACTGCCGCAGCAAGGTTCACCCAGTGTGCGATTATATGCGCCCATGACCGATTCAACGCCTGCATCAACCAGGGCTTTGAATGCGGGAAGGTACGTTTCAAAAAGATCTTTCTTTGAAACAAGCGCATCAAATGTATGCCGCAATTTTTCCGGCCCCGAATGAACCGCATAGTGTTTGGCACAGGCGGCAAGTTTCAAATTGTCAGGATCATCGCCCTGCAAGCCTTGCACAAACGCCGTTCCAATACGGCTTGTTAAATATGGATCCTCGCCGTAGGTTTCCTGTCCGCGGCCCCAGCGCGGATCGCGGAAAATATTAATGTTAGGCGTCCAGAATGTAAGGCCCCAGTATTGGCCCCGGTTCCCCTGTTTAATGGCCTCGTTGTATTTTGCCCGCGCTTCATCGGAAATTGCATCTGCCACCGAGTAAACACAATCTTCATCAAATGTTGCCGCCAGAGCAATGGCCTGGGGGAATACGGTTGCGACGCCAGCCCGCGCGACTCCATGCAGACATTCATTCCACCAATTATATTCGGGTATACCCAAACGATTAACCGCCGGACTTATATACATTAATTGAGACACTTTTTCTTCCAGTGTCATTTGGGAAATCAATTCCTTTATGCGATCTTCACGGTTCATACTTATTTATCCCGCAAGCCCTAACAAAAAAGCGGCAAGCAGTTGTATAAGAAAACGTCCGCCAATCCACACTACAATCAACACGGCAGCCGAAGCAATAATGCCGGTTACAAAACGGACCTGACGATTGCCAAAAATGATTCGGTTGATGCGATACAGGAGAGGCCGGGAAATAGTATCAACAATACTCCAGAATGGAGCATACATATTACTGTTACCGATATATGCAACAAAGCGCAGGACAAGCACCAAAAGACAAAAACCCAAAACAAAAGAAGCCGCCGACCAGATTGCGGAAAGACAAACGGCAAGAATAATCCCAAGGCTAATCCTGCCCTGGATGGCAATGGTAGAACATATTGTTTGCAGTACACTAAGGGCTGCCATTGCGACAATGGGCGAAATATCCAGAACACCCACCCGTAAATTAAACTTTTGCCGCCACCAGTTAAGGTAGGGATCGGTAATGCGGGATATAAATTCCACAAATCTGCCGCGCTGCATATGACTAAACCAGGTTAGTATTATGCGAATAATAATAAATAGAGAATAGATCCACAAAAGCATTGACAATAATCTGAATACTGCAACCATTATTCCCTCCATGCCTCCATAACTCCCGCGCAGTTTGCTAATTCTGCTTCAGGGTTTATACCGGCGCTTGCGCGAATTATTTTTTCACCGATATGGATAAACACCGGACAGGAGCCGGGGTTTCCCAACATATAATTTCGCAAAGGCACAATACCTTCATCCCGGCTGGCAGCTTCACTGTGCAGGCGAACATGGATGGCGCGCATTGGGACAGCTGCCGGCTGTTTTTCCGGTGCCGGCATGGCCGCCGGCACGGCCGCCGGCACGGCTGCCGATATGTTTGCCGGCATGGCTGTCGCCGCGGCCGGCGGAACTTTGGGCTCCTCCTCGGCAGCAATCTTACGCGCGGCGGAACGGCTCAGAGCGGCAATATCGGCAATGCCTGAAACCTTAAAGCTGGGTTTTTGCTGATTGCGGTCATCAGGATCAAAACTTCCTTTCAGAGCAACAAATTCATTAAGGCTCAGGATATCCCGGCACTCTTTCCAGACTTTTGCGAAAAATACCAAATTGATGTCGCCTTCAAAATCATGCAAATTCCCAAACGCATAGTCGTCGCCGTTTCTGTCCTGCTTTTCCCGCAAATCCGTAAGTTGTCCCACTACCGTGTAGCTGCCCCTCTCTACTTGCGTAAGGCTGCCACTTTTCAGATCCGCCATGTAGAGCCACACATTGCGAAACTTATCCCGCTTTCGCTGCAGCGCCTCATCTTCCGCTATCGCCCCTTCAACTTCCCTGATGTCGATGACACTTTCGACAATAAAATTGTATTGTTCCCTGTTTCTCTGATAATCGATTCTGCCCTTAACGATGGCAAGCTCGTCTTCTTTTATTCGGTCCTGAAAATTTTCCCAGACCTTGGGGAAAAAAACCATTTCGATTTCCCCGTTATAATCTGCAATGATCACACTGGCCATTTTTCCGTTTTTTGAGTTCATGATTCTGGCCGTTTTAATAATACCAACCAGAATTTGATTGCCCGGTTCCATGGCCTCAGGACGGCCCAGATCAACCTTTACCGCTTTTTCCCACAAGCTGCGGTACTCATCCATGGGATGACCGGAAAAATAAAAACCGATAAGCTGTTTTTCGACTTTCAATTTTTCAAGATGGCTTGTTTCGGGAAATTCTTCAAAGATAAAATCGGTGTATTCTTTTTCGCCAGTGTCGTCAAACAGGCTGGTTTGGCCGAATTTTTTATCGTCTTTCTGCTTTTGCGCATATTCTATCGCTCGTTCAAAATTGCCCTGCAGCTTTTCCCGGCTCATGCCAAAACAGTCAAACACGCCGGTCAGTATAAGTTTTTCAATGACGGCCTTTCCAACCATTTTAATGTCCACTCTGGCAAGGAAATCCATAAAGTCCTGGTAGGGACCGTCTTTCCGGCACCGCACGATCTCATCGGCGGGAGTGTCTCCCACGCTTTTAATTCCCAAAAGGCCGTAGATGATGCGCCCGTCTACAATGGTAAACAGTTTTTCTGAATGATTCACATCGGGCGGATCAATTGCAATGCCCATCTTGCGGGCTTCGTCAATACACTCGGAAAGTTTGTCCTTGTTGGCGCTGTGAATTTCGTTGGTAAGATTTGCCGCCATAAACTCTGCGGGAAAATTTGCTTTCAGGTATGCAGTGTGATACGCCACGACGGAATAGGCCGCCGCATGACTCTTGTTAAACCCATAACCGGCAAAAGGAACCAATATATCGTAAATCTGGCCGGCTTTGGCCGGTGAAAAACCCTGTTTTGCCGCGCCTTCAATGAAAGGAATTTTTTCCTGATCGATAATTTCTTTTTTCTTTTTTCCCATTGCCCGGCGGAGCAGATCGGCTTGTCCCATGCTGTAACCGGCGATGATCCGCGCTACCTGCATAACCTGTTCCTGATACACAATAACGCCGTATGTTTCCTTGAGCACATTTTCCAGGCTGGGATCGGGATAGTAAATTGACTGCCGCCCGTTTTTTGAATCAATAAACTGCGGGATATTATCCATGGGGCCGGGCCGGTACAACGCATTCAAAGCGATAAGGTCTTCGATTTTTCCCGGTTTTGCCTGTTTGAGTATGTTCTGCATTCCGTCAGATTCAAACTGAAAAATCTCGAAACTATGGCCTTCGCCAAGCATTTTGAATGTTGCCGCATCGTCTTCGGGAGCATTTTTTACGCTGAAAAACGCGTATTCCCCGCCTCGATTGCGGATAAGTTCTTCGGTGTGTTTGATAACGTCAAGTGTTTTAAGCCCCAGACAATCCATTTTTATCAGTCCGCAATTTTCCAAATGGTTCATGTCGTATTGCGTTGCAATGGCGCCGGTTTTGGAGTCTTTGAAAAGCGGCACAAAATTGTGCAGAACCGATTTGCCTATTACCACACCGGCAGCGTGCAAACTTGAGTGGCGGTTCAGGCCTTCCAGCTTGCGGGCCAGGGTAAAAAGCTCGGTATATTTTGGATCCTCTTCCAGTTCCCGTAATTTTGCCTCTTCTTCAAATGCTTTCTTTAATGTGGTTCCGGGCTTAAAAGGAATGAGCTTGGCGATCTTTTCAGCTTCATCAATAGGTATGCCCAATGTGCGGGCGACATCTTTAATCACCGCCTTGGCCCCCAGAGTTCCAAAAGTAATGATCTGTCCCACGCGTTCTTTGCCGTATTTTTCGGTAATGTATTTTATAACATCGTCACGGCCTTCATTGGCAAAGTCAATGTCAAAGTCGGGCATGGAGATACGGTCGGGGTTAAGGAATCGTTCAAAAAGCAGGCCGTATTTGAGCGGCTCAATGTCGGTGATACGCAAAGCATACGCGACAATGGAACCAGCCCCTGAGCCCCGTCCCGGCCCCACGGAAATATTGTGTTCGATTGCCCAGTTCACAAAATCCATTACGATAAGGAAGTATCCGGTAAAATTCATCTGAATGATGACGCCTAACTCGTATTCGCAGCGTTCCTGTATCCGTTTCCAGTCAACGCTATTTGCAGCCTTCTCTTTTGCGTACCGTTTGGCAAGACCTTCGGCGGCAACATGGCGCAGATATTCGTCCGCGCTGGCAAAACCGGCGGGAATTGCGAATTCGGGCAAATACTGCGGCAGCTCTTTGGTTGAAACCATGGGAATATCGGCCGCACAGCGTTCGGCAATGCGGACTGTATTGGCAATGGCTTCGGGGTAAGCGGCAAACAATGTTGTCATTTCATCGGCTGTTTTAAAATAAAACTGATCGCCGTAGTATTTTTTTCGTTTTTCCTCACTGCGAAATTTGGCGGTGCCGATGCAGAGGAGAACGTCATGGGCAATATAGTCATCCTGCGTTATATAATGCACATCGTTAGTCGCAACAAGCGGCACGCCGGTTTTACGGGAAATGGCGGCAAGTTCCCTGTTAAGGTCCTGCTGGGAAAGAGGGCCTCTCAATACCTCGGCGGGAATACCATGGTCTTGTATCTCAAGGTAAAAGTTGGGGTTGCCCTGTTCGTCTGCGCCAAAAAGATTACGGTAGTGCAGGGCCTTTTGTTCCGCTTCATCGGTTTTTCCCGCGCGGATAAGCCGTGGAATTTCGCCGGAGACACAGGCGGAAAGGGCGATAAGCCCGCCCTTGTGTTGGGTCAGCAGTTCTTCATCGATACGGGGCCGGTAGTAAAAGCCTTCGGTATAGGCAAAAGAGCAGAGTTTAACCAGGTTAAAGTAGCCTTCGCGGTTAGCAGCCAGCAGCACCAGATGATAGTACTTGTTTTCGTTCTCGGTTCCTTTTTTTTCATGGCGGGAGCCGGGCGAGACATATACCTCGCAGCCGACTATTGGCGTAATGTTCTTTTTCTGGCAGGCGGCAACAAATTCCATGCTCCCAAACATATTGCCGTGGTCGGTTAGGGCAAGATGGGTCATCCCCAGTTCTGCGGCTTTATCTGCAAGACCGTGTACCGAAACAGCGGCATCCGCCAGAGAATAGTCGGAATGGACATGAAGATGAACAAAATTACCCATTATATAGACAATGGTACCCTGAAAAAGGCCTTGTGTATAGCGGGATAATGGGGAGTGCCAGAATATTACCTATTGGCAATTATGTATATAAATGCTATATTTACATCAAATAATATCCGTGTGATACAAAAATAAAAAAATCTAAAGATAGGGATATGAACAACATGATTTTGAAAAACAGGTGTCAGGAGCTTACAACAAGATTTGCAGCCATATTACTTTTCTGTGCCATTGTACTTGGCTTTACAGGCTGCGGCAATGAATCGGATAACCCCGAATTCGGCATACAAGTTATACAATCATTCCGCGACATACCGGATATTACCGAGAGTGAAATAGCCGCGATTGAAACGCTCAAGAGATCACGGCAGCGTTTTTCTTTCGGAACAGTACCCTCTGCAGAAGGGTTTCTCTTGTCGGATGGTACATACGCCGGATTTTCGCCCATGCTCTGCGAACTGCTGTCAGACCTTTTCGGGATTCCATTTGTGCTGGAGTTTCATGACTCGAACTCCCTTGCCGGCGGCATAGACAGCAAAACAATTGACTTCACCAGTGAGTATGAAATTACCCCGGAACGTCAAAGCAAATATCTTATGTCCGATCCTGTCGCACAACGCTCACGGGGAATGGCTTACGATTACAACGGAACAACAGACCTTTCCCTTGTACACGGATTACTGCCGCTGGCATACACCCCCATTGCACTGACCACGGCGAATAATGAACTTGAACCGGTTATATCGGTTATGAATAAATACATCGCGGCAAGCGGGATTAAGAGACTGTATGCATTATATCAAGAAGGCAATAATGCATATAATCGAAATGTTCTATATAGTTCTTTTTCTGCTGAAGAAAGAGCGTATATAGACAGCCTGTCCGCAAAAATTCCCATAGTGTTGGGAACTGATACGTATCCGGTCAGTTTTTACAATTCAAATGAAGATGAATTTCAGGGAATCTCGATAGATGTTTTAACAGAAATAAGCAGGATGACCGGAATTGAGTTTGAGCCTATTAACAAAAAAGACGCAACCTGGGGAGAAATACTCGAAATGCTCAGGACCGGCGAAGCGGCGCTGATTTCGGATTTGATTATTACCGAGGAACGGAAGTTATATTTTATATGGCCGCAAACGCCGTTTTTTTCAACACCTTACGCATTCTTTTCAAAAACAGAATATCCAAACCTTGCATTATATCAGATTGGACAAGCGGCTGTGGGGGTTGTTGGATGGTGCGCTACCCGTCAATTATATGATCAATGGTTTCCAAACAATGCCAACGTCAGGCTCTACGACTCTCAAGATGATGCCCTGGATGCCCTTGAAAGAGATGAGATAGACCTGTTTTTTAATCTTGGATATATCCTTTATTACCAGCAAAATTACCGCGAAAAACCCGGCTATAAAGCCAATTACACGTTCCCCGTTTTCAACGATACATTTTTTGGACTTAATATAAATGAGAAAATGCTATGCTCGATCATCGACAAAACCATTGTGTATATAGATACCGGAAAAATTGCAAAGGAATGGACAAGTCGTTCCTTTGACTATTCAAGAATACTTGCCGAAGAACAATCACTCCACGCGAACCGACGCTCTCTGATCGTGTCTGTAGCAGCCGCTATACTTTTGCTGCTGATGGTAATTGTCGTTTTTCTGATAGATATAAATAACAAAACGAAAAAAATAGCAATGGAAGCGGAACAGGAGGCAAACGAACATTTTAGAATCATGCTGGATTCTAACCCGCTGTGCTGCAAATTGTGGAGCAGCGATTACAAGATACTGGATTGTAACCAGGCCGCTATAAATCTGTGCGGATTCAAAACCAAACAAGAATACTTATCAAGTTACTTCGACCTTGATCCTGAATTTCAGCCTGATGGACAACGATCCGACATCAAAAGGATTGGGTACTTGAAGCGGGTGTTTGAGAAGGGTGAAAGTCTCTGTTTTGAATGGCTGCATGTACTGCCTGACGGCAGTCACATACCGGTTGAGATTACGCTTGCGAGAGTCAAATATGGAAATGATTATGTAGTAGCCGGATATACGCGTGACCTGCGAGAGCAAAAGCGGATGTTCCGGGAGCTTAAAGAATCGCAAGCAACAACATCAATAATACTCGAAACGAACCCGCAAATAAACGTATTATTTGACAGCAGCTTCAACGTCGTTGACTGCAACCCCGCTGCCTTGCGTTTTATGGGCTTTGAGACAAAAGAAGCATTTTTTGCCGGATTTTTTGAACGATTTACCGGGAGCTTGCCGGAAATTCAACCGGACGGCCGTGTTTCGATACCGGTATCTGAAAGGCTCGTAACTGCCGCGAAGAAAGGATATGACAAAGTTGAAACAGAAGTGCACATTGGAGATAAAACCAAAAACTTACTGGTTGAATTTGTCAGAATTCCTTACGGAAACACATTTGCGATAATTGCATACGCCTATGATATGACTGAAATGCGTAACCGTGAAAAAGAATTAATAAAAGCGCATGAAACAAATAAACAGTACCTTTTAAAAGTGAACCTTATGCTTAAAGCGACGCAAATAGCGTTATGGGATATGTATGTTATAAAAGATGACCCGGTTAATCCTGTAAATGAAATCATTTATTCCGATGAATTCAGACATATGCTGGGATATTCGAATGAATCCGATTTCCCCAGCATTATAAATAGTTGGAGTGATAAACTGCATCCCGAGGATAAAGAAAGATCGGTTAACGCTTTCGCGGCGCATATGCTGGATAAAACGGGCAACACCCCATTTGACATTGAATACCGTCTGTTAAAGAAAAACGGCGAATATTCATATTTTCATGCGTACGGCGAAACCATACGTGATAAAAACGGCAACCCCACACACGTTGCGGGCTCGTTAATAGATGTAACCGAAAAAGTACATGAATTGCTTAATAACGAACGGCAGCTTACCTTGCTTAATGCGGTGGTGAAAGCCACAAAAATCGGTCTGTATGATGTGAGGATAACAAATAATGATTTTGCCCACCCCGATAATACCGTTACATTTACCGATGAATTCAGAAATATGCTGGGGTATAAAAACGAAATTGATTTCCCCAACACACTGGAAAACTGGGAAAACCACCTGCATCCCGACGACAAAGACGAAGCCATCGCGTATGTCATGAGGCACGTTTCGGACACAACCGGCGAAACGCCTTATGACGCTGAATACAGGCTGCGTAAAAAAGACGGCGAATATGCCTATTTCCGCGCCTGCGGTGAAGCTATACGGGATAAAGACGGCAATGTCATTCGCATTGCGGGGGCTTTGCTGGATATAACCGAAACCAAGACAACGTTGCTTGATAAAGAACTGCAGTTAACCAAATTAAATCTGCTTATAGAAGCCGCGAATATAGGTATCGTTAATATGGAATTCGATCCAAACGACCTTCTGGGCCCTAACAGCCACACCGAATATTCCGATAAATACAAAAAATTGCTGGGATATACCGACGATGATGATACATTCCTGAAAACTCTCGGCGAAAGCAGGATTGGCCTTGTGCATCCTGACGATTTGGAAAGTTCGTTCCGTGTTTTTTCAGCTCATTTGCTCGACAAAACCGGCAACACTCCTTTCGATATAGAACAGCGGCTCAAAAAGAAAAACGGCGAATATGCCTGGTTCCGCACCGTCGGCAAAGCTATTCGGGATAAAGACGGAAATCCCATACGCTTTGTGAATGCGGCGTTCGACATGACTGAAACCAAAAATCTAATCAATGAAGCGGAAAAGCAACAAATGGAAGCTGAAATCGCCAGCCGATCAAAAAGCAACTTCCTGGCCAACATGAGCCATGAGATGCGCACCCCCCTGAACGCAATCATCGGCATGACAGTCATAGGAAAAAAAGCTGATGACATCGTACAAAAAAACCACTCCTTGAATAAAATTGGAGATGCGTCTTCCCACTTGCTTGGTGTGATCAACGATGTACTTGATATGGCGAAGATCGAAGCGAATAAGCTGGAATTGGCGCCCATTGAGTATAATTTTGAAAGAATGCTGCAAAAGGTACTGTCCGTAATAAATTTCAGAGTAGATGAAAAACAACAGCGGTTTTCTTTGAATATTGACAGTAACATACCGCGCTTCCTGATTGGAGATGATCAGCGCTTGTCGCAGGTTATTACGAATCTGTTGGCCAACGCGGTAAAGTTTACGCCTGAAGGCGGCGAAATCCACCTTGGCGCGTTTTTGGTTAGTGAAACTGACGGTAATTGTGAATTGCGTATCGAGGTAAAAGACAGCGGAATTGGCATATCCCCGGAAAAACACGAAAAGCTGTTCTCTGCGTTTGAGCAGGCCGACAGCGGAACAAGCCGGCAGTATGGCGGAACAGGACTGGGACTTGCCATTTCCAAGCATATCGTTGAGTTTATGGACGGAACCATTTGGGTCGAATCGGAACTTGGCAAAGGCGCCGCGTTTATTTTTACCGTAAAAGCGCAGCGCAGTGACAAGAGTCCCATTTCAATGCTCGCTCCCGGCGTCAACTGGAAAAATGTGCGGATTTTAGCCGTAGACGATATGGCGGAAACACGCGATCAATTTCAAAAATTATTCGGACAGCTTGAAATGCACTGCGATGTTGCGGCTGACGGTCATGAAGCCTGCCGGATTATCGAAGAGCGCGGCGCTTATGACATCTATTTTATAGACTGGCGTATGCCCGGCATGGACGGAATTGAACTGACTAAAATAATCAAGGAATCCGTAACAAGCAAGCCATCTGTAGTAATTATGATAACGGCAATGGATTGGGAACAGATAAAAGAAGATGCGCTGCGGGCCGGTGTAAGCAAATGCCTGCTGAAACCGCTTATGTCATCAATGATAATTGACTGCATAAACGAAACGTTGGGTATAACGGACGACATCAAAGAAGATAATACGGTGAGCGACGGCGAGTTCGGGGGAAAGAATCTGTTGGTTGCCGAAGATGTGGAAATCAATCGTGAAATCCTTATCGCCTTGTTAGAGCATACCGGGCTGTCGATTGACTGCGCCGAAAACGGCGAGGAAGCGCTGAAGATGGTGCAGGCGGCTCCCGATAAATACGACATCGTTTTCATGGATGTGCAAATGCCGGTAATGAACGGGTATGAAGCAACCCGGCGCATACGCGCCCTGCCTGCAAGGCAGCGAGGCAGACTGCCCATAATTGCCCTGACTGCGAATGTTTTTAAGAGCGATGTAGAGGACTGCCTTGCGGCAGGTATGGACGATCATCTTGGTAAACCGCTTGATATTGACAGGGTGATAGAAAAGCTCAGAGCATACTTAAAGTAATATTCGTTAATTTTCTCAAAAAGCTGTTGCCTTTTTTTCCGGCGTTTGTTATATTGTTAACGACCGGTCGGTAACTGGCCTGCCAAAATAGGTGACTGACACCATTTTTATGACAAAGACAGAAATTATGGATGCGGCTTTTCGAGTGTGGGGCCGCGAGTTTTATGCAAATACCAGTCTCAGCCATGTAGCCCGTGAGTTAAAGGTCTGTAAACCGGCGTTGTACCGCCATTTTAGGAGCAAACAGGCCCTGCTTGATGCCATGACCGTGCATTTTTTTGATGATTTTACCGATTTTGTTCGCCCGGGCTATGAAAAAGCCCTGAAAAACGAGCATAATAGTACGGGAGTCTTCATACTTGCCCGATCTGTAGCGGAATATTATGCCCGAAATGTGAATATTTTCATTTTTGCGATGATAAAACTCCATGATCGTGAACTGAACAGTGCCAAAATGCACGAAGAATTCCGTAAAAGGGGTATTGATCTGGAATTGTACAGCCATTCAATTAAGAAAACCTATAATATTCAGCCGTTAATCATGCGTTTGAGCTTTGCAACACTCACTTTTTGCATGGCAGATTTTCACAAAAAGGGGGAATCTCTGGTAAAACAGCCGTCTGAAGCGGCAATTAGCAAAATAATCAATGCAATTGGTGTAATTATTGGGCAAGGTCTGGGTTATATTAGTGAGGAGATAGACGCGCTGGATTATGAGGGGCTGGAGAACCGTATTTTAGGGACGGTGAACAGTCTTGAGGATGATCCGTTGCTCAAGGCGGTGGCCAGCGCGGTGGCCGAAGCAGGCCCCTGGGAAGCATCGATGGAACAGGTTGCCCGTCGTTCAGGTTTATCAAAAAGCAGTTTGTATTACCACTTTGCAAGCAAACAGGATATGCTGCACCAGCTTTTTATGACCGAGTCACGGCGGATTATTGATTTTGCCCGGCAAGGGATGCAGCATTCTGTGATTCCGCAGGAACAGCTCTATCTGGGAATTTTTTCGATAGCCGAGTATCTGCGCGCAAAGCCGGATATCCTTATCACGCTGGATTGGCTCCGTACTCGGCGGCCGAGCCTGAAACCGGCAAAAGACAATATGGACGGGCCGGAACATGAATTTTTGTGGGTTTTTGAAGATATTGCCATAAAACCTTTGTGTAATAGTCCATTCAGTGAACTTAAAGAAGGGCGAATCTCTCCCTGGGTTTTGTTTCTTATCGCTAGTACGTTAATGAGGGAAAACTCGGGGCAGGCATTGGGAACGGTGCCAAAAAGCGACATTCGGTTTTTGTATCGTTTTGTAACATCAGGAATAGGGGTTAAGGAAAATGAGGAATGAGGAATGAGGAATGAGGAGAAGATAAGGAACAATGTGTTATGAGAAATAGGCAGTTAGCAATAATGCTGGTTTTAATTTTGGCGGTTTGTGGGGTGGGGTTTGCTCAGGCGGGCAGCTCGCCGGTGCGGCTGAGTCAGGATGAGGCGGTGGACAGGGCGCTCAAAAATAATTTGAGTCTGGAAACAGCGCGGATAGCGAGCGGTACCAAAAAACGGGCATCGGATTTATCATGGAATCAATTTGTTCCCAGCGTAACGGCAAGCGGGACTTTGATTTTGAATAATGAAGTAAATACGATTACAGGGTTGTTTCCGGTAGATATTGCCACTATACCGGGTGCAGGAGCAGTGCTGCCCTTGCCTCCGAATACTTTGTATGGCGTTGTCCCTTATTCCGTAGACGCGCCGCGCTGGAATGTTGCAGGGTCGATACAGGCTTCGCTTACGATTAGTATTGCCATGTTTGAAAACATGAACCGGCTGCGGCTGGATTACCAAAGCGGATTAATTGGTTACGAAAAGGCAAAATTACAGCTTGAGCGGGATATACGCAAAGCGTATAACAATATGCTGCTCTTGCAGGAAAATATCAGTCTGCTGCAAGGGAGTTTTGAAAATGCCCAAAGACAGGTGCAGATAGCCCGGGCAAATTTCAATGCCGGTCTTGCTCCGGAACTGGTGTACCTGCAGGCGCAGGTTGCCGTGGAAAACATGAAACCCATAATGGATCAAGTTGAAAACGGTATGCGGCTTTCCATGGCCAGCTTTGCCATGTTTCTGGGCTTGCCATACGACACCGTTTTTGAATTTATACCAATAGAACAGGAAACCGCTTTTATTTCCCTTGATGTCCAGGAGATGATCTCCAAAGCCGCTTCCGGCAAGCCTGATATTCAGGAACTGCGGCATACCATACTGATGCTGCAGAGCGTCCGCAAGGCGCAGGCTCAATCGCTGCTGCCGTTTTTGAATTTAAGCTGGAATACCACACCGGCTTTTATGGGAGACCCATGGAAAGACGACTGGGGCAATAAAGATATGTGGCGAAAATCCGGCGCTCTTACCATGACGCTGGGGATACGGCTGCACAGCCTTTTTCCCTTTAGCCCTGATTTTCAGGGAATTAAAAACTGGGATGATCAAATTACCACTGCCAATATAGGCCTTGCAATGATGATTCGGGGCACTGAAATTGAAATTTACAATACGGTGCTGTCGCTGGATAAGACGCGGATAACAGCAGAAGCGCAGGCGCAAACGGTAAATCTTGCCGAACGCGCCTACCAGTTAAGTGAGCAGGCCTACCGCGCCGGTTTACAGGATCATTTTCAGGTGCAAAATGCGGAGCAATCCCTTAGACAAGCCCGCGTCCAATTACTTGAACAGCAATTTAATTACCTCAACGGTCTGTTGGACCTTGAATATGCAATAGGAGTTCCATTTGGAACTTTGTCTTCAAAGGAGAGAAAATAATATGAAAAAAGCATCCCTCATTAAATCTCGCAGAGACGCGGAGACGCAGAGAGCGCAAAGATTAAGAAATAACGCGGATCCCCACCTTTTTGATTCCTCCGCGCCTCCGCGTCCCTGCGCCTCTGCGAGAGAAAATTCGAGTAATATCTTATTATTATTACTATTAATAATACTCATATTTTCCAGTTGTGAGCGGATAAGGGAAGTGTATGGTAAGAAAGAGGCCGGCGGGGCGGAAGGTGTTTTGGAAGCGCCGGTATATGCGGTCAATACCATGCTTGCGGTAAAAGGTCCCATTCAGGATTATATCTCGTTGTCAGGTGACATTATTGCCGGTTCCACGGTTGACGTCTATTCCGATGCGGCGGGCAAAGTGGCCGAGGTATATGTCGCGGTAGGCCAGCGGGTAAACAGGGGCGAGCAGATTGCCGCAGTTGATCCTTCGCGTCCCGGCATGACTTTCCGCTGGGGTGTGGCAACCGCTCCCATCAGCGGGACCGTAGTGGCTTTACCAGCCCAGATCGGCATGACAATCAGTCAGGCAGTGCCGCTGGCCCGCATTGCCGGAGGCGGCGCTCTGGAAATACGGCTCTATGTGGCGGAACGCTTTATCTCCAAGATGGCAATGAATCTGCCGTGCGAAATTACCCTTGACGCATGGCCCGGCGAGATTTTTCAGGGCAGCATCAGTGAACTTGCCCCCACGGTTGATCCTGCATCCCGTACCATGGAAGTACGGGTCAATGTAAGCGATGCCGGGTCAAGGTTAAAACCCGGAATGTTCGCCAAGGCAAAGATCATCACCGAACAAAAAGAAAATATCGTTAAGATTCCGGCCAATGCGGTAATCAACCGTTTTGGCGAACGCTATGTTTTTGCGGTAGACAACAGTGATCCGGAAAATCCAGTTGTCCGCAAAAGAACAATTGTGCAAGGAATACTTATCGACGGCATTCTGGAAGTAAATCAGGGAATCGAGGCTCACGAAGAAATTGTTATCCGGGGCATGAGTCTTCTGGAAGACGGCTCCAGAGTTAACATTATCGAACGGCTCGCACCGATAGGCGCGCCGCCCCTGGGAGGTTGACATGAGTCTTGCCAAAACCGTTGTATCAAGGCCAACTACCGTTTTAATTGTTTTTTTCCTTCTCATGGGGCTTGGTATTTTTGCGCTGGTTAATTTACCGGTGGATCTGTATCCCGAGATTAACCCTCCGTATCTTGTGGTGTATACCAGTTATCGCGGCGCTGGTCCCGAAGAAGTCGAACGTTCTGTTTCGCGGCTGCTGGAAGCGACCCTGTCTGGCGTATCCAATCTTGAAAAAGTGACGTCAACATCATCATCAGGCACCAGCATGGTAATCATGCAGTTTACCTACGGCTCAGATCTGGCCGAAGCGTCCCTGTCTGTCCGCGACGCTCTGGACAGAATTAGAAACTATATGCCCGCGAATGCAGACGCGCCGATGATCTTCAAATTTGATCCATCCATGATTCCCATTGTTGGTTTGATGATTACCGGAAACCGAACGCCCGAAGAACTGCGTGAAATGGCCGAAGATACCATCATCCCGCGGATCGAGCAGACGCCGGGTATCGCTACCGCTTCGGTAAACGGCGGACGGGAAAAAATTATCCGGGTGGAAATTCCGCAGAACCGGCTTGAAGCCTATGGCCTTACGGTCACGCAAATTCAACAAATGCTGGCTATCCAGAATATGCAGATTGCCGCAGGAACCATCACCGAAAATGATCTGTCCTACATTCTTACCACCATGGGTGAATATACTTCGCTGGAACAGATTAGGGACACGGTCATTTCCTACAAAGGCGGCGGATTTACCGGCACCCAAATAGAGATGCCCCGGCAAATTTATTTGCGCGATATTGCCGATGTGTTCGAAGGTTTCCGCGATGAAACCAGCGCCGTATATGTAAACGGACAACCTGCCGTAACGATGATCGTTCAAAAGCAAAGCGGCAAAAACTCAGTGCAGGCTGCAAAAGATCTTCGTGCCAGGCTGGATCGCATGACCAAAGAACTGCCGCCGGACATCAAAATAAAAGAACTTTTTAACACAACCGATATAATCGAAAATTCACTTAATCAGGTAACATCTTCTGCCATGTGGGGCGCATTTCTTGCAGTATTTGTGCTGTTTCTGTTTCTTCGTTCATTCAAACCGACCATAATAATCGGTATCAGTATTCCGGTTTCCATCATCATTACCCTAATGCTCATGTACTTTGCGGGGCTTACCCTTAATCTTATGACCATGGCAGGACTCGTTTTGGGAATTGGTATGTTAATTGATAACTCCATCATTATTCTGGAAAAAATTTATCACTACCGGGAAAAAGGCGCAAAGCTGACTACCGCTTCGATAATCGGCACCCAGGAAATGACCATGGCAATTACCGCTTCTACCCTCTCCACGTTATGCGTTTTTGCGCCGCTGGTAATGTTTCAGGGTTTATTGGAAATGGCGGGAGAAATGTTCTCTGGTCTTGCCTTTACCGTTGTCATTTCGTTGGCAATCTCTTTGGTTACTGCGCTCTTTCTGGTGCCGGTTCTTACCAGCCGGTATTTCCCTCTGGTTACCCGTAAACAAAAACCCCTTACGGGCACACTGGCAAAAATTGACGCGGTATTTGAACGTTTCTTTATTTGGCTGGAAAACAAGTACCGCCGCGCAGTAGATAAAGTACTCAGGCGTAAGGCTGTTCTCATTATTTTCCTTACGGCTTTGCTGGCAGTAAGCATTTTTCTGGTTCCGGTAGTTGGCTGGGTTTTCATGCCCCCGCAAAAAGAAGACAGTGTAAGCGTTACTGCAACGCTTCCCATGGGCACACCTCTGCACGAAACCGAAGCCGTCTTAAAACAACTTGAGATTATCGTTAAAAATGAAGTCAAAGGTTATGAAAGCCTGATTGTCAACGCAGGCGGCGGCGGCCCTATATTTGGATTGGGCGGCGGCAGCAATTCCGGATCTTTGCAAATACAACTTCCCCAATATGCGGATCGCATTGAAGACTCGGATGAAATCAAGGATATTTTAAGGAAACACTTTGACAGTTTTCCCGGAGTGTCTTTCAATTTTGGCAGCGGCATGAACATGATGGGCGGCGGCAACGCAGTTGACATTGTGCTTCGTACCGATGATCTGGTTAAAGGCAAAGCGCTTGCCGAAAAAATTGCCGCCCTGCTGAAAGACAGGATTGACGATGTAACCGAGCCGCAGGTGGATCTGAAAGACGGACTGCCCCAGATAGAAATTATACTGGACAGGGAAAAAATGTATGCTCTTGGCCTGAATGCCTTCACCGTAGGCAATGAGATTAAGGCTGCGGTAGACGGCGTTATCGCTACCAGATATAAATCGGGCGGCAAAGACTACGATGTACTGCTGATTCTCACGGAAGAAGATCGCAGCACAAGACCGTCTCTTGATCACATTTTTATCAACAGCCAAATTGCAGGCCGAATTCCGCTGTCAAGTTTTGTCCATTACGAAGAAGGCACCGGACCGCTTACCATTCGCCGCGAAAACCAAAGCCGCGTTATTCATGTAACCGCAAGCGCAAAGCCGGGAGCCAGAATAAACACGCTGCAATCAAGGGTAGAATCCCTTATGAAAGCGGAAATTCCCGTTGAAGATGATGTGCTCATTGAATATGGCGGCGCCAACTCTGAAATGGTAAAATTACTAACCCGCTTTGTGCTTATCTGCGTTATGGCTATATTTCTTAACTTTGGAACCATGGCAAGTTTATTCGAATCGTTCAGAGATCCATTTATCATCATATTTACCATACCGCTTTCTTTTATCGGTATCGTTCTGATCTATCTTATGACCAATGAACCTTTCAACGCGCTTACTCTGGTAGGATTATTGGTCCTTATCGGGATTATGACGAATAACGGAATCGTGCTTGTAGACTATATCAATCTGCTGCGCAAACGGGGAATGGCCCTGCACGAAGCCTGCGTGGAAGCGGCAGGCAACAGGCTTCGTCCCATTCTGATGACAACGGTTACCACCCTCTTTGCGCTGGTACCAATGGCTTTTTTCCCCGGTGAAGGCTCGGAACTGGTGGCGCCCATAAGCAAAACCGTGTTGGGAGGGCTCTCATTCGGCACCTTAATGACACTCTTCCTTATGCCGACGATTTACGCAATAATAAATAAACGTTCCGATCTGCGCAAAGCAAAAGCAGAAGCGCGGCGTGAACGGATTGCGGCAGGCCAGGGCGGCCGCATAAAAAATAATACGGAGGCTGGAAAATGATACGTATTGAAATAATCGCCAATCATTCCGTTGAGGAAAATATTCTGGAAGCGCTTGCAAAAGCAGACGTTGGCAAGTATTACACCAAATACCCCAGCATTTTTGGGGTCGGCAGCACCGGCCCCCGCATGGGTGACGCTGTATGGCCGGAGGAAAATTTCGCCCTGATAATCTGGTGCGAGGAAGAAGAAGCGCGCGCCATTCAGCGGGCGGTGGCATCGGTGAAAGAAAAATTTCCCGGCGAGGGGATCAAGGTATTTGGTCTACCGTAAATCGAATTCCATTTTGCTTTGCAAATTATGCTGAATATATTTACGGATTTTTATACGGACTTCCGGATCGATGCGCTGGGTAAAGAGAATGACATATACGGTGTCCAGACCTGATTTACGGGAACCCAACACAATACCTTCTACCTTAAGCAATGAGCTCTGGAGTTTGATCTGAATATCCTTGCACAGGGTATTTTTGGGTATATCCGGGTTGGAATCAAGCGTACAGGAAATGCCTACAACACTGATGTCCTTTATATGACCGTTAATAAAATTGCCATGCCAGGGCATATTCATGGTGGTATTGGTCTCATGTTCGGTGGTTGCGCGAATATACTTTCGGCGGCCTTTTGCATTCACATTGTGCAGAACCGCCATGATGTGGGTTATGGCTTTTTCCAGATCAAACCGCAATATGGTATAACCGCACGGTACTTTTGTCACCAGAAGGTATTTGCGCTTAATCTGCTCATCCTCATTGGCGGTAATAATGCCAATGGAAGCGCTTTTGGTATCCGAGGCCTCCATAACCGCAGTAATCCAAAGATCCCACTCTTTTTCGGGCATATGTTCGTTAATATCTATGAAAAGAATAGAATCGGGGTATTTTCTCAGCACCTTTTTGATGGAATCTTTGTTTTTGGCAACGTATACTTCATATTCCTGCTGCACAAGTTCCGTGATAATCCGATTCTGGACTACAACCGTAGGATGCAGAAAAAATATCTTTTTTCCTACAAGGTCTGCATTGTTGGCGGTTTCACTCATAGCCTGATTATAGACTAAATAAAAGAATTGGGCAATATATCCGCAGGGCCATGGCCGGGGTATATCTGTGTAGTGCTGTCCAGGGCAAAAAGGCGCTTGAGACTGGCAACAAGCTGCGACCCGCTGCCGCCGGGAAGATCGGTGCGGCCATACCCATCGCAAAAAAGAGTATCCCCGGTGAACAAAACCCCTGTTTTTGCATCCAATATGCCAATGCTGCCGGGGGTGTGGCCGGGCAGATGCAATATGGTAAAAGGACCTATCGTGTCTCCTTCCGCAAGGATTCTGTCCGGCGCCGGCATGGTTGTCGGCATATCCTCCCACAGCGCATCAATAAATGCCGAACTCCCCATTGCAGCCCTGGCGCTGCGGCAGTGAACCGCATAAGAATCCGGGCCCAGATATTCGGCATCTGCCGCATGAATGGCAACTATGGGCGCGGCTATCTGCCGTTTACGGTATTCCGCAACAAGGGCCGGCACTGCAGCGATATGGTCAAAATGCCCGTGAGTGAGTAGAATATACTTGGGGTACAGTTTATGTTGATCCAGACAGGAAATGATACGACTGCCTTCCTCTCCGGGGTCTATGACTGCACAGGGAGAAAAACCGGAACCCGCCTCTGCACGGTCTTCGTTCAGGGGATATACCCAGCAATTGGTAGCAATGGCGCCAACTGTGATATTATATATTGTATCCATGGAGGTATAATACCCTGAGAATAATTGATTTTCTAGTGATCATCAGCATGGTGGTCCTTTGGTACGGATTAATACCAATGATTGGCGGCCTGATCAAACGCTATAAGTGGCATACGTTCAGGAAGCGTTTTGATGAACTCCGTCTTAGTCCCATTCTGGATTATAGCTGCTATTGCCAGCAAACGCCGGACAGCAATAGCGAGAAGGCAAAAACGTTTCGATTTGTCGGCGGCTTTGAATCGATAACAGACGGACAAACCCTGTGGATACGCAGCGAAGACCTTACGGTTCCCGTTTCTCTGCAAAATGCCGAAACATATTTGCTGCCAATACAGAAAAGCATACCTTCCGGAGAAACCATACCGGTTGATCCAAGCGATGAGGCCCCGGAAAAAATCCGATGGGAGAGAGTTTCCGCGCTCACCGTAGGAGCAAGAGTTTTTGTCGGGGGCCTGTTAGTCTGCCAGAACGGGCGTTGGAGTTTTGTATCCACCAAAGAGAATCCATTAATAGTGATTTTTTACGATGGCCCCGATCACTCGCTTACCACACAGACAATCAGGGCAGGCAGGCAGCGCGGCGAATACTGGAATGCCATTACCCCCTATGCGTTGATCATTGGCGCGCTTTGCCAAATTATCATAGCGGCATTGTTTCTTTCCCGGCCTGCATTTCGCCTAACGGTAATTGTTTCCATTATGGCGCTGTTTGTGCCGCTCTATCCGGCAATACCGCCGGGGCTGTTGTTTACCGTTGTGTACCGCCGCCTGACATGGATGTCCAGAATACTGCGGGCCTACCGGGATCTTGCCCGGCTGCCGCTGCGGTATCTGGACCCGCTGAAAGACTCAAGCTGCCTGCTTCCCAGCGGCGAACGGTATGGTTTTATCCGCAGCGCCGAATTACCGCCCCAGGCACAGGAAGGCGCCATTCCGCTGTTGCTGCCGGAATTCAGAAAGGCCAAATCAGGCCATCGGATGTGGTATATTTTTGGCGCATTACAGCCTGGAGAGGAACTGCCATCGCAGCCGAAAGACGCGTTTGCTACTTTTGGGATTATTCCGGGCGAACCGGAAACGATTGCCCGGCACTGTCAGATCAAGGCATATGCATTGGAGTTTGCGGCCTGGATTCTGTTGATTGCGGGAATAGGGTTAAATATCTTCTTCCTCAGAATGATCCTGGTTCTGCTCTGAGTCAAACATATCGTCATCATCCGAATCCTCTGAATCTCTGCGCCACTTGGCATAATTAACCGTAAGCGCCCTGCCCCGGACCTTCAGTCCGTTCAGTGATTCAATAAGCTGCTCCGCCACCGTGTCCCGCACCTGGACAAACGAGTAACTATCAAGAATACGAATAGCGCCAATATCTTCCTTGGAAACAGTCGTTTTTGTGGTGATAAGCCCGATAATCTCGCGGGGGAAAACCCGTCTGCTTCGGCCCACGCTAAAAAACAGCCGTTTTGATTCTTCTTCAGGTATCAGATTGCGTGGCGGACCATCTGACGCGCTATCCTGAGTATCTCTGCCTCTGGTGTCGGCAGCAGGCGCATGAGCGCGGCTGCCAAGGGCAGAACGCAGGTCTTTCCCCGGCACGCCTGCCGCCTGATCATACATCATCAGCAGATAGGCCGCGACTTTAGACCGGTGAAACAATGAAACTTCCTTCGTAAAAAGGCTGTGGTACTCGGCAAGCAGCGCCTGATCTGATTCCTCCCTTATTTTGTCAAGAATAAGGTCTATGGTTTTTTTTGTTTTTTCCCTATTTATGTGCAAAGCCATGCTTATAGAATGACATAAATCCAACTTTTGTTCAACATACAATATTGCAATTTTGGCCTTTTTATAACAATATAAGACTATGGAAAAACATGACATTGCATCATTGATGCACGGTGCTCCCCTGGATATCTGGTCGGAAAGCTGTATTGTGCGGTTTGACGCTATCGATAAATCGGACTTGATGACTTTGGACGCGGCGCTCAACTTTTTTCAGGAAGCGGCAATAAGCCATGCGGAAAACCTGGGAGTAGGCCGCGAGGCAATGGCCCGGACCAATCAAGCGTGGATACTGTCACGTATGTCGGTGGAGGTACACCGGCGGCCCCAATACGGCGAAACCATTACGGTGCGAACCTGGCCGCGGGGCGGGGAAAAGCTGTTTGCCCTGCGCGACTATGATATTCGCGATTTAAATGACAATCCGGTAATTCAGGCCCGCAGCTGCTGGCTTATCATTGACATGGAAAAACGCCGCCCGCTGCGCCCGCAGTCCCTCATGGACTCCCTGCCCCTGAATGAAGGCCAGGATGCGCTGTCTGCCGCCGTTGGCCTTGAAGAATACCGCATTGCTGACAATGCGCCATCCTTACAGAAAATAGCTGAACGGCAGGCGCTGTACACCGATGTAGATTATAACGGCCATGTCAACAATGTAAGTTACATACGCTGGATTCAGGATACGCTGGATCCCGCATTACTGGAACAGGCCCGGCGTATGCGGCTGGACATTAACTACCTGAACGAAGTGCTGCCCGGCGAAGTCACCGATATCTGGTCAGCGGAAATTGGCAAGTCTTCTTCAGAGACAAACGCTTTTGCCTTTGAAGGAAAAAAAGGCCAAGTGCCCGAATCCCCCGCCGCATTCCGTGCAGAACTGCGGCTGTGGCAATAGGAGTCATGCAAACTACCAGCCAAATTTCAAGCCAACATTAACACCCAGTCCTGCTCCCTGAAAACTTTTGACAAAGTCCGGCGATTGAAATGATATGCCAAAATCAACTGCAAAAGCGCGAAGATTCAGAATAAAATCAATGCTGTTTTTCCATTTGCGGTCATTGTAGTTAATGCCAAGAGTGGTAATAAAAAAATTGGAAAGATCCAAACGAGCGCTCAAGCCGCCTTCAACAGCGCCCGGCCTTGGGTATAAACGATTAACGGAAAAACCCAGTGATGGGATGAGCGATACAGAAGGCGCCGAGTCAAAGGGGCGGCAATCGGCATAAAATAACATGGTAAACGGACGATAGATTTTTTTGCCGTCCAAATCCTGAAAATACTGTATTGAATCGTCATCAAAATCGGTATAACCGTACGCATCATCGGGAATGTCTTCCCCGTTCATTAAATCGACAATATCAAATTTACTGGTATCAAGAAATGCGCTCCCCTGAAACCGCGCGCAATGATACAGCTTTGCTTTTACAAGCGGGATATTGACAATATCCACGCCTATATTAATCCAATCATCCCAGGGATACTCAATATTCAATCCAAAATCATAACCTAAATTGGTACCCAGAATATTCCAGGCATCGCCGCTTATGACGCCGTCTGCCATTCCCTGTATATCAAAGATCGAATAAACGCGCATATCATAGTTCATTACAATTCTTGTCCATTGACTGCCGGTTTCGGGATCAGCGCCTGATATATGCCGGTAGCTGACATTTGGTTCGGTATAGATCATCGGCAAATAAACCGCCGGCCTTATTTTAATCTTGAAATCATCGTAGTGAAAAAAAACCGGTATCCCGATATCGGTAAAAACCGCGCCGCCAACCCCGAACTTATCCCCATCCGTTTCATGGAGAGACAACATATTTCCCGAAAGCGACACATTTCCCATAATATCGACATGGGCAATATCCAGACCAAATCCCCATTTGTCTTGCCGGTTATAATTAAACGAAAAAGGCTTAATCGCCGTACCAAGATCCAGCCTAAAACCGCTTAAAAAATCATTAAGATTAATGGAAACCGTCTCCCGAAAAATCTCTTTATTAATCAGCATATCAAAGGGATTCCGCAGAAAATTTTTGGCGGCAAAGGAATCATTGGACGCATATACATTCAGATTAATCAGACTCCATTCTACGGTGCGGTTTTTAACAGGAAATATTTTTCTTGCCGGTGTCTCTTCCGGTAATTTCTGAGGAGGTTTGTCCTGTACCTTCCCTGTCAGTATTTCTCCTGTCAATACTTCCTTTACCAGTACATCCGCCATTACTTCTCCTGTCAGTACTGCTTCATTAGCCCAAAGCAGCGAAGAGGTGCAAAACAGAATGAGAACAGCCAGTAATGTATGCACTGCTACAACTCCAGCTCGTATTTGCCTTTGACTGTAAACCCGACACTGGTTACTCCCAGATTTCTGGGGATAGTTATTTTTGAGCCTTCGTTAAATTCCACATAGAAATCTGGTTCTATTAAATTATCTTTTATTACATCAAATTGATTACGGGATAGATCAAGCGTTATCGTTCTGCCGTTCACCGGAATACCCAAAGGATCAAATAATATTGGCGTATTTTTTTCAAGGAACAATTTTCCGCCTGCAAACATGGCAGTGGCAAAATCGACAGAAAATCGCATATACTCCAGATCCAGCGAAGCGGGAATAAGGTTCTCATTTTCCGATTCCCTGCCGAACAGGTCTTTTGCATTTTCGCCGAACATATCCGGGTACATAACTCTGGCATTGTCTTCTACTGCAACCAATACCATAGGCAGATATATCATAATAGTCGCGACAATTTTACTTCCGGCAGGGGTTTTATCGCTGCCCGGTCCATCGGTAAACATATGCGGATATACAGGCAGGAATTCCGGCATATCGATTATATATTCAAAAAATAAATCTTCAGGCATATGGAAAAATATTTCATTAAACTCACTGGTTAACTCAAATTCTGTTCCCCTTGCCTTATCCGGCAGCGCCTGACTGGCATAAGCTCCGCTTGAACTGAGATAATCATCTATGGCTATGCCTATATTATCCAGCACTAACGGCGATCTTTCCTCGCACAATTTTATTTTTGTTTGTTCCTCATTGTAATACGCAAAAAAGGAAATTTCCGCATTTATGTCTGCAATGGTTTTATTCGGGCCGTGCAGATACAGTTTTCCTTTTATATTTTCAAAAGTGAAGCCGGTTATATATTTATCCATTAGGGATAGGTCTATAGGATCTTCTATTCCTTCTTCGGTATTGGGAATTCTATTTTTTTTGCCAATTATTACCTCATCATCAGAAGTCGCGGCTTTTACGGCATTATTCATGTTTATGAGCGCTCTTCTCCAATTCTGAAAAAACCTCGCTTCTCCCATTATTTTGGGCGGTATATCAGTTCTTATATTTTCAAGAGTCAACACATCGCCGCCGCCTGCGGGACGTAATTCCATCCTGAATTCAAATTGTATTTCTTCATTTATAAACTGCTCTTTAATTTCTCCATCCGGCATATCCAGACGATAAAAATCTTTATCAAAAGATGTATCACCAGGCTCAAGAGCATGGTTTGCCGCACTGCTGAAGACGATAGGCATATTGCTTACCAACGGCTTAAATTCTGCATCTGCAAATACTTCATGATCATCTTTCGGAAAGATATTCAGGGTATTACAACTTATGGCCAGTTCAAGTCCGCTCACCATTTCATCAAAATGAAAATATATCCCTATGCCTGCGTCAATTGTTTCGTCACCTTCTTCTTTTTCATCAAAATCAATATATTCTACATAGGGAGCCATGTGTTTAAGGGAAATGGGATACACTTCGGGGTTAAGTTCATCTCTAATACTGCCGTCAAATCTCCAATGCAATCGTTCCAGAAGAGTAAGACTTATTTCTATTCTCATCTCCAGTGTTTCGGGACTGATGACCGCGCCGGGTTTTGGTTCCAGACTTATTGAACCGCCCAGTTGTACAGGATTGGTGTTTATGTGTTGACCATTTAAATGTGTCGAAGCATTTGTCGCAGTCAAAAACAAGCCGGGATAGGAAGGAATGTCGGCTTGCGTAATGGTGATATTGGGTATTATATCAATATTATCGACGATAACGCCCCCGCGATACAGGTTTATGGTAAGAGCGCCTTCCCCAATTTCCGTATGCAGAAAATTAGCGCCCATAGTTAGTGAGACAGAACCGGACAAAGGAACAGGAGTACCAAAGGCGACAGGAACAGGAACGGGTATGGCGTGCAAAGTAATTTTTTGCCAGGGCGCTGTATTAATGGTATAATTGATTTGGAGATCCTCATAACCAATTTTCGCCAGCGCCTCACCGACTATTTCCAAATACTCATCAACATCAAGAGGATAGGTCATTTCAGTATGGATATAAAAACAAAACGCCTGTTCTATTTGCTGTAATCCATAATACACATTGTATACATCTCCGCCAAAGTCTATGGTTTCAAGACCTCCCAGCAAAGATCCCGAACCTGCGGACGCATCTTCGGTTCTTTCTCCAAAAAAGGCTTCTCTAAAAGCCTGAGCCGCTATAATGCCCCAATTGCTTGCCCCTATTTTTATCATTGGGTCGAAACTTCCCTGTATTTCCACTCGTTGGGGCAGAGAAATATCGGAACAAGAGTAAAAGACGAGACCTATCAGGAGGGCGAATAATACTCCGCCGGATTTTTTGCGCATATTGTACCTATTATAAAAGATAGTGCACGGAGGTATCAAAAACAAGTTAAAAGCCGAATTCTACATTGGATTTTATGGAATTTTCCGAAAATTACCCAATTTAGGCGCAATATGGCATTTCAGCGCATCAAGTCCTTTGCCTTTTTTGGCCGACACTGCAAGGCTTTCGGGAAAGCGGGCAAGCAGGGCTTCTATCTGCGCCATATCTTCAATGTTATCGATCTTATTCAGCACGGTGACGACGGGAATTTCCCCTGCCCCCAGCTCTTGCAGCACCGAAACGGTTGTCCGGTAACAGTCATCAATGTTGGGGTCCGATGCGTCAAGAACATGGAGCAAAAGGCTGGCATGGGCTGCTTCTTCCAGTGTTGACCGGAATGCCTTAATCAGGGAATGGGGTAAGCGCCGGATAAACCCTACCGTATCGGTTAACAGCGCCGTTACGCCAGGAGCGGGTTCAAAACGGCGGGTAGTGGCATCCAGCGTTGCAAACAGTTTATTTTCAACCAACACAGATGCGCCGGTAAGGGCATTTAACAGGCAGGATTTGCCCGCATTGGTATAACCCACAATGGCGCAAACCGGTAAACCCTGGCGTTCCCGCTGCCGCCGCTGCACCTGCCGCTGTTTTGCCACTTCTTCAATTTCTTTTTCCAGTTTATGGATACGCTGCTCAATTTGGCGGCGGTCGGTTTCCAGCCGTGTTTCACCGGCGCCTTTGGTGCCGTAGCGCCCGCCGCGCTGCCGGGAAAGGTCGATGTACTTGTGGGCAAGCCGGGGCAGCCGGTACTGTAATTCGGCAAGCTGCACCTGCAAAGACGCCTCTCGGGTGGCAGCCCGTGCGGCAAATATTTGGATTATCAGCTCCTGCCGGTCCAATACGGAAATTCCGGCAAGGTTCTCCCAGTTCCGCTGTTGGGTGGGGCTTATCTCCCAGTCAAACACGATGCAATCCGCCTCAAGCTGGGCGGCTTTTTCCGCCAATTCCGCAGCCTTTCCGCTGCCCATGCCGAATTTGGGCTGCTTATCCCGCACACGAATTATTTCGTGCCCGGCAATGCCCAATTCCAGCGTTTCCGCAAGCCCTCGCAATTCGTGGCCGGCATCGCCCTTTTCATCGCTCAGACTGACCAGCAAGGCTCGTTTTTGCCGTTCTTCGGTTTCATGTAATGTATGTGGCATAGTTCATTGTACTCAAGGATATGCTTTTTGCCTATTTATTTTTAACCGTTTTGCAAGTATAATTAAAAGATAATGAGTAATGAAACTGAATTGTCTCCAACCCCTGCCCAGTATTTTAACCGCGATGTATCGTGGGTAGACTTTAACGAGCGGGTACTGGAAGAAGGGCTGCAGAAGAATTTGCCTCTGTTTGAGCGGTTCCGCTTTTTGTCGATCGTGTTGTCCAATTTTGATGAATTTTTCATGGTACGGGTAGCGGCAATTAAACGAGCGTATAAAGCCGGGCTTGCAGGGGATCCATCCGGTCTGGCTCCGGCAGAACAGTTGAAAGTCATTTCCGAAAAAGCCCATTCGATAATTCGCCGTTTGTATGACAGCCTTCTGGGCGAAATTTTTCCCGGCCTTGCCAATGAAGGCCTTGAACTGGTCCGTCCCGATTCGTATACCGTCCCCCAGATGGATTTTCTGGAATCTTTTTTTCTTGAACAAATATATCCCATCCTTACACCGCTGCGTATTGAGGATGAAAAGCCTTTGCCTTTTTTTGAAAGCCGCAGCATCAATGCCGCTTTCCTGTTAGCCGCAGAAGAAATCGAAAACGACGAAGCTGAACGTTTGGTTATGGTACAGCTTCCCTCTTCCTTAAGCCGGATTATCTGGCTGCCGTCCGAGGACAAACTGCGATGGGCGCTGCTGGATGATGTGATACTCACCTGGGGAAGCTATTTTTTCCCCGGTTACCATGTGCAGGAAAGTATGCTGTTCAAAGTAAACCGTGATGCCGATTTTTCTGTTGACGAACAGCGGGACGAAGACTTTATTGAGGCAATGGAAGAGGTGATTGAAGGCAGGGAAAAATCCGAGGTCGTGCGGATGGTCTATTCCCCCGGCAGCATCAGGTTACGGGACGAACTGGCAAAACGATTTTCTCTTGACAGCGATCACTTGTATGAGGTTGACGGACCTTTTAATCCCAGTAATCTTATGGAATTGGCCAGCGTTACGGGCTTTGAACAATTTCAGGAAAAACCCTGGAAGATTCATGCGGCGCCCGGTTTTTCCGATGATATTTCAGTTTGGGATCGCCTGAGTTATGGCGATGTAGTACTCCATTTTCCCTATCAATCTTTTGATCCGGTAGTTCGTTTTTTTCAGGAAGCCGCTGCGGATCCCCAGGTTATTTCAATCAAGACCGCCCTGTATCGTACCGGCGGAAACGCGGGAAATCTTCAGGCAATATCGCCCATAGTGCGGGCATTGGAACAGGCTGCCCTGAACGGCAAGCACGTAACGGCATTGGTTGAACTGAAAGCCCGCTTTGACGAAGGGCGAAATATTTCCTGGGCAAACCGGCTGGAGAAAGCCGGCGTTATTGTGGTATACGGACTTTCAAAACTTAAGGTACACGCGAAAGTTACCATGGTACTGCGCCGCGAACATGAACGGATCAAACGTTATGTGCACCTTTCCACCGGCAACTACAACGACAAAACAGCCAAAACGTATGAAGATATTTGCCTGTTTACCTGCCGCGATGAAATTGCCTACGATGCCGGCCTGCTTTTTAACATGATTACCGGCTATTCGCAAAAACAGTCCACGCGGCGGCTGGCAATTGCTCCGTACGATCTTAAACCCCGGCTGCTGGAACTTATTGAACGCGAAGCAGGACGAGCCGACCAAAAGTACTCCAGCAAAATTATGATAAAGTGTAATTCTCTTACTGATATTGATATCATAAACGCGCTGTACCGCGCTTCCCAGGCTGGGGTAAAATGTTTCCTGTGCGTCAGGGGAATATGCGCTCTGGTTCCCGGCGTTTCCGGACTTTCCGAAAATATTCGGGTGATTAGCATTATTGACCATTACCTTGAACATTCACGAATGTACTATTTTGCCAACGGCGGCGCGGAAGAACTGTACCTTTCCAGCGCGGATATGATGCCCCGCAACCTTGAGCGCCGTGTTGAACTACTGTTTCCCATTCTGGATGAAAAAATACGGGTCGAGCTTATCAGCGTACTGGCTGCCTATTTCCGCGACAATTGCCAGGCACGGGTTCTTGGTTCCGATGGCGTGTGGAAACGGCTGAGCCCGTCATCCGGCGAAACACCGTTCCGCATTCAGAAAGATATGCTTTCCCGTGCAGCGCGGGATTCCGACGGCCCCGGGCCGGTAAAGCAGGAGTTCATTGTCCGGCGAAGTACAGTCGGCGAATAAGGCTACTCAACCTTAAACTTTGAGACTTCCCTGACCAATAGCTCAATGTTTCCCCGGTTCTTGTCACAAATTGCGTTAACCCGATTAATCGTTACATTAATATGTTCAGCACCCAGAGCTATATCGTTCATACCGGTGGTTATTTTCTGCGTTGACTTTTCAAGACTTGTACTTTCTTCAATCACTTCTTCGGAACGCGCAAACATTTGCCGGGATCCGTCTTGTACCTGCCGGGTTATTTCATTTACATTGCTCACCCCTTCAAGAATCTGTTTGCTTCCCGCTCCCTGTTCCTCCATTGCATTGCGAATAACTTCTTCCTGTTCCGCAACAGTTCTGACACTTGTATTAATGGCATCAAACCGATTAAGCACATTTTCGGTTGAGCTGGTAATTTTGTCAATGGAACCTTTTATTTTTTTCAAAACATTACTGATAGTTTGAGACTGCTTGCCGGAACTTTCCGCCAACTTGCGAATTTCCGCCGCAACAACTGCAAAGCCCCTGCCTGCTTCGCCTGCGTGGGCGGCTTCTATCGCGGCATTCATTGACAATAGATTAGTCTGGCTGGCAATGTTTTCCATTACCGAGTTAATTTCCAAAATACCTTCGGACTCACGGGCTATTTCCTGAATGTCTTTTGACACTTCCTGTAATCCGGTATGTCCAACCATGGATGCTTCTTTCAAAACATGTACATTGACAACATTATTGGCAAGCGTTCCGTTAACTGACTGAATATTGGCTGCCATTTCCTCAATGGCGGATGAAGCATAAGAAATATGTTTGCTTTGATTTTCAACATACTTATTGAGTTTATTGATGTTTTGAGTCATCTGTTCCATTGTTGCATGCGTTTCACTGACGCTGGCGCTCTGGTTCAATACATGGTCTTTCACAGTTCGGATATTGGAGGTAATGGTATTGACAGCCGCAACAGTATCAGTCATGTTACCGGACAACTCATCGCCGATGCCGTGAAGAGTCACTGTCTGTTTTTTGATGACGATAATAAGATTTTTGATTTTTTCCAGAGTCAGATTGAAGTAATGTGCCAGACTGCCAATTTCATCGTTGGAATTGACAATAATGCTGCGGGTTAGATCCCCTTCGCCTTCGGATATATCCTTAAGGGTATCGGTTACCGTAAGAATTGGTTTGCTTAACGAGCGGGACAGGATTACTGACGCCAGAATTACCAATGTTAGCACAATCGCGCTGATGATGATAACGATATATAACATCTGGTTTACCGCAGACGTAATGGTATTAATCGGAATAGCTATCGTATAATTCCAGCAATCACCGTATTGTCCGATAAAAATGGGAGTCGCGACAATGTTAAAACTCCCTTTTGCTGACGCAATATAATGCGTAAAGTAAAATAGCTTGCCATTCGTAACCGCTTCCACCAAATCATCAAGATAGGGACCCGCCATATCCTGTTCGGTTTCCTGCATAGACTCCCCTAACCGGCTGGCATCAAAGTGAGCGACTATGGTACCATCATTACTGAAAACAGCCGTATAACCGCTGCCAAATGGCATATGGTTCTCGGACATTTTTTGAATGGTATCCACGCTGATGTCTATCCCAACCACCCCCAGTACCTTACGAGGCTGATCACGGGAAAATATGGGCACTGCAATAGTAGTATTCAAAATCATGGTTCCGCCTACGTCATCAAGATAAGGATCCAAAAGCATGGTACGACCCGCTTCTCTTGGAACATGATAGTAATCGCCAGCTTCAGGATCATTAAATTCCTCTTCAGGCAGAGCGTACATAAAAATATTGGTTCCATCACGGTACCAATAAGGGGTAAAGCGTCCATAGTCAGTCGTTCCGGGCGTTCCAATATACCGCTGATCATTGCCTTCCAGAACATCTGGTTCCCAAATAACCCAAATTCCGGTAACATCATCGTATTTTTCCACTTCGGCCTTGAGCATGGCATTGATAAAAGAACGCCGGTTATATTCAGAAATGGTGTCATAATTTTCCATTACACTCGCAATGGTCTCGGCAGTGAACCAGTACGATGAAAAGAAATTCCTGATTTCCCCTGCATAATCCTGAGCAGTAGTAATGGCCTTCTCGTGCGAAAGCGAAATGATATTTGCCCTTGCCTGTATAAGCAGGGTAATACCGACTGCGCCTGTACTGAACAGGCTAAGCACGATCATAATTACCGTAAGTTTGAAACCAATTTTCACGTTGGACCTCTCTCTTACGGATTATAAAGCATTAGGCGTAATAAATCAACACCTAACGGTCATTTAAGCAGTCAAACTATTTTAACCATTTCCTTGCGGCGGCAATGGTTCCGCCATGCAGGGCGGTTACATCATTGGTGATAATCATGGCGGATTCGTCAAGCTGCTGTATTTCGCTGATTATTTCTTCTTTGCCCTTGCGTTTGGCAAAAATCATCAGTACCGCTTTCTGCGAATCCCTGCCCTGGGCGTCGATAGTGGTAACCGCGTAACCTTTTTCCCGCAGACATTCGGTTATTGGGCCGGAATTTTCTTTTGAGACAATGGTCTGAATTAAAATCCGGCCCATTGCGATGTGGGCTTCGATCTTTGAACCCAGAAAGACCCCTATGGAAAAACCGATACTGTAGGCAATGCCTTTTATGGGCGCTTCGGCAATACCCATGATTACCCTTGACGCGATAAAAGTCCACAGCAGTACTTCCACAAATGAAAGCATGGTACCCTGTCGGCGGTAACCCTTGCTGATTAAAATGATGCGCAAGGTGGCTATTGTCACCTCAATGGATTTTAATATAATTATGAGGAAAAATTCCACTGGCGACACCGATGTAATGGCGTTTATTATAAATTGTATCATAATATTAAGAGTATTTTATTATGCAAAAAAGCGCAAGTGCATACGTACTTATACCCACTACTATTGATTCAGCATTTCTTTCATATTTACAGTTCTTATCTGGCCATATCCTTCGTTTCCGAATGCAATTATCTTATATATCCCATATCCAAAATCTGAACCGCGGATACTTGTTCCCATTGTTCTTTCTAGCAGTGTGTACTCAAAAACATAATACATAATAGCGCCCGGCACCGGATCCCATGTTATATCTGCTTGCATGTAGTAAGTTCCCGTGCCTCTCCAATTACCATCTATATATTGATAATCCTCTCTCCTTTCGATATTACTCAATGTTACATTGGGGGCAGGAAGCCTTCCGGGATAATCGGGTAAAGGTTTTGCTCTGGGGTCGTTGGGTCCTGGAACAGTATAACCTCCAGTAGGAGTAAAAAATATACCAGTATCATTATCAAATACCCAATACAGGTTATCGCTAATAGTTTCATGTTTTAAGTAGTGGTCATTCACCAGGTTAAGTTTTCCAGCCTCTGCATGATAATTTTCTATTCTTCTGGAATTAATAATTTGATTTCCTTTGTAATAGTTTATGGTAAACGAATATTCGCCCGGGCGTAGGTTGATACCTCCCACCCATGCTCTGCCGGGGATGAAGCGCCCCATGCGTCTGTCAACAGTCCTGTCCATGGTGTCATATTCACCTTTTGCTTTATTGGAACTTTCTGCAATCATTTCAACTGCAATTTTTGTTACTAAAAGCGGCATAAATAATGAAAGGGCGGCGTTAATACCCACGTTTCCAAAAAATTCCATGCCTTCTTTAAGAGTGCCTGCTTTTCTCAATAATTCTTCTCCGGTCGTTCTGTAAAATTCCCGGGTTCGCGCAATCTGGTATACCACATTTGATATGGGCTCCAAAAGCGAAAGGTTCATTCTGTTGCCATTGTCAAACACTATTTGTATGCGATCAGCTTCGGAGCGGCGGACTATAAGACTGGGTCCCCTATTATACCCGGTTTTAAGGGGGGAAAGTCCGGTAAATGCAATGAAATTGAGTCTTGCCATACCGGCAGGGATTGACAGCTCATCGTTCACATTCCCGCGCATGACCAGTTCCCGCGGTAAAGGATGTGAGTACACTTCAGGCATTTCCTTGAAAGCGTCGCTTATGCTCTGCGCGTCGATACGGGCGGAATCTTCATTTCCGTCAGCCCTCCAGAATAACATTCCCAAATAACCGGCAAGCGCCGATTTATAGTAATATGTCGGAGAACCCGCTGTTTGCTGCCGCCAGTCCGGTGCGATGCTTGCCAGCCATTCTTCATAAGTATTTACGACAAACTTCATTTTGTCATTCATCTTGCGTATTTCCACCTGCGCGCTTTCAATGTTTCCCTGCTGGTAAAAATTAAGGGCGGTAAAAACGTTCAGGTAAATGTTTTCATAATCTTCGCCTACATATTCAATTTTGTATGGATCATTTTTTGACACCCGTTTAACACGCTCTGTAACGCTTTTGGTAAACGCCTCTTCCATAAGGCGTTCAGCTTCCAGTAAATCTTCGTTGGAAACGGCATGATCCCCGGCATAGTAGGCGAGCATACCGCGATCCAGATAATAACTGATCTCGTTATTCAGGTTATATTCGGAGAACTTGTTACTCCTTTGTGTGCTCAATAATTCGCGCGCTTCAGTGTATTCGCCCTTTTCCAGGTGATCGCTATCATACGGGAACTTTATTTTCCCCTGCCCGGTTGCGCAGCTGGTTGTAAAAACCACCGCCAAAATGGCTAAACCCAAAAGTAATTTTTTCATATTGTAACTTTATAGTATAAATATTGTTTATTTGTCAATCTACTGATCTCCAAAAAGGTATCACCGCTTACGCCTTACACCTGCTTCCCTTTCCACTGTACCTTTATCCTGCAGTAGCCCATGATGGTCATCAGCGTAAAATACACCGGAGTAAACAGCAGAGTGAGCGCATAACCCAAATTCAAAAAGCCGCCTTTGGGGAGCTTGGTGCGGAACAGGCCGAAAATGGCAATGGTGTTCATGATCATCACGATGCAATTGCCAAGGGGCAGCGGCCAAAGGCTGGGGAAAAAAGGCAGCAATGGTATGGCAAGAATACCCGTGGAAATGAGAAGCATTAACAAATTATAGTTAAAACGGGTTATACGTTCGGGGCTGAACAAACCGCCATTGTTCCAGCGAAGGGTTTGATTGATAAAGCCGCGCCATGTTTGTTCGGCCTCGGTTTCCACTGCCGCATCGGGCAGGGCAATGGCGTGGATGCGGTATTTGCTGCGAGAACGCAGCAGCGAGATAAGCGCTGCATCTTCGGTGGGGGAGGGAGGGATTGCATTATAACCGCCGGCAGAATCCAGCGCTGCCTTGCTGACAATAAGGTTATTGCCAAAACAGCCTCCCGCAGCGCCCAGTCCTGTTGCTCCGGCCAGATAATTATAACGCACCACATGATCATAACATTGATACAGGAAAAAAAATCCCTTCCCCTGTTTTTTCTTGAATACCGGGCCAATAACAGCGCCAATGGACTCGTCACTCATACGGCTGACCATTGCCCCAATCCAGCCCGGCGGTACCTCGCAGTCGCCGTCGGTAAATAAAAAATAATCCCCGCTCGCTGCGGCTATGCCTGCCGATAGGGCATATTGTTTATAGTTTGGCCCCGGATTTTCGGTCAGGGTGATTATCTTGCAATGATGTATGCCCCGATCTGCCGCATCTTGCGCAAACTGGGCAAGCATGGCAGGGCTTGCATCGTCTGAGCGATCATCAATAAAAATAATTTCCGTGTGCAGCAAGTAATCCTGCGCAAGCAGACTCCGCAGCAACCCTTCCATACGATGGCTTTCGTTATGGATGGGAATAATAAGCGATACCTTTTTGTGTTCGTTATTGGCTGTACTCGCACGCCTGTCCCGCAGCCATTCCCGAAAAAAACCAAACATCAGCATGGTTTGTAAAATTACAAAGAAAATCCCGTGTCCATAGCAAATAATATCAAGCATACGCATGCTTTTCGTTTACAAGATGAACCCCAGCGTGACACCTATGTTATATCCCATATTATCACTAATATAGAATGTAATTGGAATGTCAAAAATCATCGGCCCCATATTGAAACCAATTCCGGTCATAATTTTGGGGTTGAAGAAAACGGGCCGGTGGTTACCGCCCATAGTCATGGTCATATTGGCGGGCTGTGTTTGTATCAAACCGTCTGGTAAATCTTCAAATCGGACATCTGTTGATAAACTGGTCGTTAGCTTGGAGCTTCCAAGCGCGACATCTATCCCCACGCCAAAAGGTATGTTTACCGCGACCACTCGAATCGCCGTCATTGCTTCCAGCGGTATGGTTATCGTATGTACATTCAAGTCCATGTTGATGGTCGAATATTTTGTTATCTGTTTATTACCCGGAGCTCCCCAGGTGATGCCAAGGCTGTCAAACGCACTCATATCTATATTGTGTGTTTCAGGGTCCAGCGGAATATCGAACCAGAACTTGGTTCCCTGATAGATAAGGCCGGTTCCCAGGTTAATTCCCCGCCACTCAAACACGCCCAGATTTAAATGGGGTATTAATTGATAATTCCCCAATGCCCCAATGGAAAACGTATTAAAAGATACGTTTTCAAGATCCATCTTCATAACGCCAAATTTAAGCCCCAGGTACAGGTTCTTCAACAGGAATTTAGAAGCATTAATGCCGGCCTGTACATTAAAAGCCTGGAAATTCAGGCCTACCGGTACATCACCGTCTTTTTTCACGGTTTCGCCTATGGAATCCATTTCTTTTAGGATGGTAAAGGGCTTTTCGGGAAGTTTAAAACCGAACATGGAGCCGGTGGTAATAGCCAGGAACTTATAACCCCCAAATGTCCGTTGGCTTGCTCCATCGCTTGCAAATACGGAAGCATTGCCGAAAGCCCCGATTAATTGTTCAGGGTCGGATTTTATCTTGCCAACCTTAGCGTTCGTGCTATCTTGAATTCTTGAAAAGGTAGCTGCAAACTCAGTATCAAACCAGTTGACAATTGCATTGGCGGAGGGGTTTCCGACGAGGCTGCCATTTGGGTCAATGCCAAATTTCGGCGCAGTGAGTCTAACGTCAAGGGCAAAAAGCGGGGTTATTCCCGTCAAAACCAGTAATAAAACCAAAGCCGGCATTTTTCGTGTATTTTTCACGGAATCCTCCTCAAAATAACATAACAAAGCAATAGTATACAATATTATAACAAGAGCTGTCCAGAGCGTAAATTGGGCTAATTTTTGACTCGCAAAATACCGATTATTAAGTTAATATACTCTAAATAGGGAGTCTTGTATGGCAGAAGATCTGGTTGAGAAGGTAATTTCTTTTTTTGCTGGTGATAATACCGGTAACCTGTCGGATAAAGAAGTTATCTTGCGGCAAAGGCTTAAAGAACTGGCCGAAAACAAGTACGGTCGGTTTTTTCGGCATAAAACTGACGAGGCGGATCCGTCTCTGGGTGTGTTTTTCCATACCCTGTATAAAATGATTTTGCCGATCAGAACCTTTATGAAGGATGTTGCCAAAACAACCCGGCTGCGGCAGGTTGTACTGGAAGCTTTTATCGACACCAATATTATCGACATAGTCAAACAGCTCAATCCGACGGGGATAGAAGAGCGTTTCAAAACGACTTCTCCGGAAGAATTAACCGGACAAATACGTTCGGATATCAATAAACTGAAAACAGAGTTTGATGATAACCGGAGAAACCGGATAAATCGCAGCTACAATCTGGTGATGGTCTTTTTTCAGCTTGCTCATTTTGATTACCCTGGCCTGCTTAAGAAATTTGACCCTAATTTTGCCGAAGGGCCGTTTGGCGGAGAACCGAAATTTTCTCCTGTCAAGTTGCCGCTGCTGGCAAAAGATTTGGGTGATTTTTTAGCGGTTTCCCAGAACATTAATCCCGACAATGACTGGAGGACTCTTCTTAAATTGCTGAAGATCTGCGCCGGCGAAGAAATAATCTCTGAAAACCAGTTTGCCCAAATGCTGACTGGCCTGCGGGATATTGTGAATTCAAAAATACTGGAATTGATGGTGCAATATGGCAGCCAAAATCCGGTATGGATATGCAGACCCCGAATCCCCGATGAGCATATCGCCGAAGGCTGGCTGGATGCGAGGGTTGCCAAAGCGCAGGAATGTATAAACAAAATAAATCGCACGGAAAGAAACAAGCAAATTGCCATATTACTCAAAGAAATTTTTGATCATGCTGAATTCGAGCGGCTGGAAAATTATTCGGTTGCAAAAAGCGAAAGTTTCCGAAAAAGAGAGTTAACCCACTTTGTATATGCCGAAGGGGTGAATTATCTTGCCGTTTTCGTAAACGATCATTTTGAAAAAGAACTTCACGAGCTTTGTGATATTCTGCTTATCCGGGGGCAGTGGATAAATAACGCTTTCTCAAAAGAAATGTCTGAGGCTGTACACCAATTGATGGAACTATCCGGAGAGATAGCCGATTTTGATGAAACACTTTCAGATGACGGAACGGATGGCCCGCGCTTAAAAGCAGCGATGCTTCGGGTTGATCGGGATCGCAGTCAGATACGGTATATCAACAGTATTATTGACAGCATCAACGGAGAAGCGATTGAATTAATCAACAATGCCACGCAGCATTTTTCCGTTGTTGACAGTTATTTGAAACGCCTGGCAGAAGACATACAGAAGAAACATCCTGAAGTGATAGTTAACTGGCGTGAACTGAATTCTGTTTCAAAAGATCCTCTGTCGCAGATAATGGCAACGGAAAGCAAAAAGCTCGATAGTTTTATACAGTTGCTGCAGCTTTGCATTCAATAATAAGGGCTTGTCATGGTAATTATTACCATAGTATACTAAGCCATGAGCTTGGCCGATAAGATTACTTTTCTCCGCATAGCGCTTGCTCCGGTGTTTTTTGCCGTGTACTTTTTGCCCATACCCTTACCCGCAGGCTGGGTTGTGGCATTGCTGTGGGTAATTGCCGTTATTGCCGAATTAACCGATATGTTCGACGGTATGGCTGCCCGCCGCCTGAATCAGGCCAGCGACTTTGGCAAGCTGTTTGACCCCTTTGCCGATACCCTCATGCAGTTAACCGCTTTTCTCTGCTTTGTGGTTGATGGCATATTTCCGGCGGCCCTGTTTCTGGTGGTATTGTACCGCGAATTTGGCATCCTGTTTATCCGTAACCTTATGCTGAAAAAAGGCATTACCCTGGGTGCGCGTATAAGCGGCAAGATAAAAACCGTTGCCTACATCATTGCCGCCGCAATAGCCCTGTTCTATTCCAGCCTGTGTCGTCTTGGCGCCCCCGAATCCCTGCAATCCGCTGTCAAAATAGCCGCTTTTGCCGTTTTTTGCATATCAGTGCTCTTTTCGGCACTGTCGTTTTTTGACTACCTTTCTGCGTACAGGGCTGCAAACAAGGAAAAAAATACCTAAACGCGGCGATTTGTCCCATTGACTAAACCCGCGATTTTACCTACCATTATAGGAAATAATACCCGAATTAATGGAGGATTTTATGAAAATTGCAATTAATGGTTTTGGGCGCATTGGGCGCCTGGTGTTCCAGGCTCTGGTTGGTCAGGGATTGCTGGGAAAAGACAAAATTGACGTAGTGGCAGTGGTTGACCTTTCCACCGATGCAAATTATTTTGCCTACCAGTTAAAATACGATTCAACGCAGGGCCGGATGAAAGCCGATATCGGCATTGACGGTGAAGATGTCCTTGTGGTCAACGGCCACAAGATCAAATGCCTTTCCGGCAAAGGACAGACCCCGGACACGCTCCCCTGGAAAGATATGGGCGTTGAGTACGTATTGGAATGCACCGGTATCTACAACAGCGAAAAAGCCTACGGCCACATTGCCGCAGGTGCAAAAAAAGTCATTCTGTCCGCCCCGGGCAAATCCGATGATGCTTCCAAGCCGATTAAGACCATCGTCATGGGCGTCAATCAGGAAGAATACAATGCCGCACAGCACAATGTTATATCCAATGCCTCCTGCACCACCAACTGCCTTGCGCCGCTGGTACACGTACTGCTCAAAGAAGGCATCGGCGTTGAAACTGGTCTTATGACCACAATCCATGCGTATACCGCAACCCAGAAAACCGTAGACGGCGTTTCCCAGAAAGACTGGAGAGGCGGACGGGCTGCGGCTATCAATATTATTCCTTCCACCACCGGCGCTGCAAAGGCGGTTGGCGAAGTACTGCCCTCCACCAAGGGCAAACTGACCGGCATGAGCTTCCGGGTTCCCACACCCACCGGCTCCGTGGTCGACCTGACATTCCGCTCCGAAAAAGACACCTCAATCGAGGAAATTGATGCCGCCCTGAAAAAGGCTTCACAGACATACCTGAAAGGGATTCTGGGCTATTGTGACGAAGAAATCGTTTCCACCGACATCATCCACGATTCACGCACCTCGATTTATGACAGTCTTGCCACCCTCCAGAACAACCTGAAAGGCGAAAAACGCTTCTTCAAACTGGTTTCCTGGTACGACAACGAATGGGGCTACTCGAACAAAGTAGTGGACTTGTTGAATTACATCGACGGAAAGAAATAATAAGTTCTTAGGGACTGGGGACTAGGGACTAGGGACTAGGGATTGTTGTTCGTAATCTGAGCGTAAAAGCAACACGTTATGCTTACAAACAGCTATCCCCAGTCCCCAGTCCCCAGTCCCCGTTCCCCATTCTTAAGGAGCGAAAACAATGATTAAAACCGTAAAATCTGTAGACCTGAAAGGTAAACGCGTCATTATGCGCGTCGATTTTAACGTGCCGATGAAAGACGGGGTGGTGCAGGATGATACCCGCATTGTGGCAGCGCTGCCAACCATTCAGTATATTCTTGATCAGGGGGCAAAAACCCTGACACTTATGTCCCACTTGGGCGACCCTTCCAAAGATGCAAAAAAAGCCAAGGAAAAGGCCGAGAAAGACGGTAAAACTTTTGACGAGGCTGTCTATATCAAGGGCAAGCACCGCATGGCGCCGGTTGCCGCCTACCTGGAAACAAAGCTGGGCAAGCCGGTTATTTTTGCCGGCGAGGATAGCTGCTACAGCAAAAAGGCCTTTATCGAAGGCCAGCCTGATGGCTCAGTCATTATGCTGGAAAATACCCGGTTCCACAAAGAAGAAACCGCCAAAGAAGCGGCCGATCTGGACAAGCTGGCGCAGGAACTTGCCGCTTATGGCGATGTATTTGTCAACGATGCCTTTGGCACGGCCCATCGTGACCATGCCTCTACCGCGTCAATTGCCAAATTTGTGCCAGTAGCCGTGGCTGGTTTCCTCATGGAAAAAGAAGTTAACTACCTTGAGCCGATTGTCACCAATCCCCAAAAACCATTAGTGGCGATCATTGGCGGGGCAAAAGTGTCATCGAAAATTGCCGTACTGGAAAGCCTGTTGCAAAATGCTTCTGCCCTGGTTATTGGCGGCGGCATGGCGTACACCTTCCTGAAGGCGCAAGGATATAAAGTAGGAAAATCCCTGGTTGAAGATGACCAGATTGATACGGCAAAAAAGATTCTTGCAGCGGCCAAAAGCGCCGGCTCGGAAATTGTATTGCCGGTGGATCATATTGGCGCGACCAGCTTTGATTCAATGGCCGTTCCGGTTCCGGTTGACGGTCTTGATCTACCCGATAATCTCATGGGTCTGGATGTGGGGCCAAAGACTTTGGCAAAATACAAGGAAGTACTTGCCACCGCAAAAACCATTGTGTGGAACGGCCCGGTTGGCGTATTTGAGTTTGACGCATTTGCCAAAGGCACCGAAGAAGTGGCAAAGCTGGTAGCGGAAGCAACCGGCAAAGGCTGTATTACCGTGGTTGGCGGCGGCGATTCCGTTGCAGCGGTAAACAAATTTGGCCTTGCCTCCAAAATGAGCCATGTAAGTACCGGCGGCGGCGCATCGCTGGAATTACTGGAAGGCAAAAAACTCCCCGGCATCGAAGTGTGCCGAGGTTAAAGGAGTATCATAATGAGTAGAAGTTACTACATAGCAGGCAATTGGAAGATGCACAAGACGCGTTCTGAGTCGGCGGAGCTTGCCAGAGCGTTGGTTGATCAACTGAAAGACGGAAAACATACCTATCTGGCAGCGCCGTCTTTCACCAGCCTTGAGACCGTTGGGGCCATTGTGAAAGGCACCAATATTCGGCTGGGGGCGCAGGATTGCGCTTGCGAGGAACAGGGAGCGCATACCGGAGAAGTTTCGGTGCTGCAGCTTAAGGACCTTGGAGTGCAGACCATCATTTTAGGCCACAGCGAGCGGCGGCATACATACAAAGAAGACGATGCGCTGATCAACAAAAAGGTCAAGCTGGCTTTGCAATACGGTTTTGAAGTAATACTCTGCATCGGTGAGCTGCTGGAAGAGCGCGAGGCAGGCAAGGTAGAAGCGGTGTGCGAAACCCAAACGGTCAAAGGGCTGGAAGGAGTCACTGCGGCGGAAATGGCGAATGTGGTCATTGCCTACGAGCCGGTTTGGGCGATTGGTACGGGAAAAACGGCAACGCCGGAAGATGCCGAGGCGGTTCATGCCTTTGTACGCAAGGTTCTGGCCAGGCTGTACGGAGCCGAGTTGGCGGAAAAAGTGCTTATCCAGTACGGCGGATCGGTAAAGCCCGAAAATGCCGCTCAATTAATGGCAAAGGAAAACATTGATGGCGCGCTGGTTGGCGGCGCTTCCCTTAAACCGGAAACCTTTGTACCCATCGCCAAATTTGTGTAAGGTGTGATTTGAGCAATTGGTATAATAAAGATACAAACCTTGTATTGGAAGAACTCAAAACAAACAGCCTGAAAGGTTTGGCTGCCGAAGAGGTTAATGAACGGCAAGCGCAATTTGGCCAGAACAAGTTTGCCGAAAAAAAGAAGGAAAGCCTTTTTTCTCAAATAATACGTCAGCTCAAAGATGTTGCGGTAATCATACTGCTTTTGGCTGCGGTTCTTTCTTTTTTACTGGCGCTGAAAGATGGGCACGGGTTTGTTGAGGCCATCGTTATTATCTCCATCGTCATAATGAATGTTATCCTGGCGGTTACGCAGGAACGCGGCGCCGAAAAAGCCCTGGAAGCTCTGGCGGTGTTGAACAGTCCGTCTTGTTTTGTAATCCGGGGCGGCGTTAAACAGGAGATAGATACCATCTTTGTTGTTCCGGGTGACATTATTGTATTGAAGACAGGCGATTTGGTGCCGGCGGATGGGCGCATTTTGGAATGTGACAGCTTTGCCGTAGATGAATCATCCCTGACCGGTGAAAGCGAACCATCTGAGAAACATACAGATATCCTGCTCAAGGAAAATGCCCCTGTTGGCGATCGGGTGAATATGGTCTTCTCTGGTTGTCTCGTAGTAAGCGGCCATGCCAAAGTGGCAGTGACTTCGACGGGGATGAATACGCAAATCGGTAAAATTGCCGGTTACCTTAATAACACCAGAAAAAACAAAACTCCGTTGCAGATCAGGCTGGATAAACTGGGCAAGCTCATCAGTACTGTTGCGATTGTCGCGGCGTTTACCATTTTCATGATTGGCCTTGTGCAGGAACTGGATATTTGGTTCCTGCTTATGCTGGCAGTAACTCTTGCGGTTGCGGCGGTTCCCGAAACATTGTCCCTTATTGTAACGCTTATGCTTACCCACGGCGTTAAAAAAATGGTCAGCAAAAATGCCCTTATTCGGAAATTACAGGCAGTTGAAACATTGGGAAGCACTTCTGTTATTTGCTCTGACAAAACAGGAACGCTTACCCAAAACAAAATGGCCATCAAGAGGCTTTGGGCTTACGGCGGCGCGCCTGTCAGTGACGCGGAATCCGATTCGCCGGAACATATTGAACTGGTAAAAAGATACCTTTTGGCAAGTAATGTTACGCTTGAAAAAAACGAAAACGGCGAAGAAAGAATAATCGGCGATCCAACCGAATCTGCCATTATGCGTCTTTCTATTGAAAAGGGATTAAGTAGAGGGCAACTGAACACCGAATACGAAAAAGTTGCCGAAATTCCATTTTCATCAACAAGAAAAATGATGACAACTATTCTGAAAAAACCAAATGGATGGTATCTGGTATTGACCAAAGGCGCTTTTGACCGAATTCCTTTTAAGAATAGACAAGACCTGAATTACCTGAAAGAACTTAATGATATACACAATGCTTTTGCCGAAGATGCGTTGCGCGTTATTGCCCTTGCTTCCAAAGAAGTAGATGCGCTGCCGGCAGAAATCGAACAGCTGGAAACAGAGCTTGATTTTCAGGGCTTTATCGGATTGATTGATCCTCCGCGGCCGGAAGCGGCGGCGGCAATTGCCCGCGCCAAAAAAGCCGGTGTTCGTACGGTTATGATTACCGGCGACCATGCAGTAACCGCAACCGCGATTGCCCGGGAATTGGGTATTATTACCGCAAAGGAAGGCATCATTACCGGCGAAGAACTGTCAAAACTTTCTGACGATGAATTTTTCGACAGTATCGAATATTATTCCGTGTATGCCCGTGTTTCGCCGTCGGATAAAATCCGCATAGTGCAGGCCTGGCAAGCCAAGGGCGCTGTTGTATCAATGACTGGTGACGGTGTAAACGATGCGCCGGCGCTCAAGGCCGCCGATGTTGGCGTTGCAATGGGTATCAATGGAACGGAAGTGGCAAAGAGCGCATCCGACATGGTCTTGACCGATGATAATTTCTCGACAATCGTAGAGGCCGTCAGTGAGGGCCGAAAAGTTTTTGCCAATATCAAAAAACTGGTATACTTCCTGATCGTATGTAATATTTCCGAAATTGTCGTTATGATTTTTGGGCAGGTTTCGGGATGGGGTATTCCCGACCATCCCCATGAAAGGGTTGGCATTGTAACGCCTATAATGCTGCTGATTATCAACGTGTTGGGCGATGGTATTCCCGGCATGGCTCTGGCAAAAGAGCAGTCCGATACGCGCATTATGGCCAGAAAACCCATTGACCGGAGCGAAAGTTTTTTTGCCGGCGGCCTTATGGAGGTTATCATCCAGCAGACCATTATGTGCAGCATTGTGGTTCTGGCAAGTTTTTACATCGGGAAATTTGTTAATATTCCCGGCGCTATTATGCCATCGCACACACTGGGGCAGACAATGGCCTTCATCGTATTGGGTTGGACTTCAATATTGCACATTTTTGTGGTTAGAAGCAGAATTTCCGTTTTCAAACGTACTCTGAAAGATAACCCCCAATTGCCGATAAGCGCGGGTATTATGTTCCTTGTGCTTGCCGGCTTAATCGCTATACCGTTTTTAAGGGATAATTTGGGGTTTGTGGCCATGGACGGCTATCATTGGCTGATTGCATTTGGGATTTCGTTTATTCCCATGGTAATTGCCGAATATGGCAAATTCTGGGATAACTACAAGTATCACGAAGCGGAAAGACAGCGTGTAGCACAGCAGAAAATTGGTCATTGACACTTGCCTAATTGTGCTGCTTCTGGCATAATGAAGGGTAGATTTTATGTTTGGAGTTTGGTAAATGGGTATTCTTAGTACGGTTCTTTTGGTTTTTTTCGTTATTATCGCCATCCTGCTTATATTGCTGGTACTTGTGCAAACCGAAGAAGGGGACGGTCTGGGCGGAATTTTTGCCGGTGGCAGCAGCTCTGCTTTTGGTTCCCGTTCGGGAAATGTGCTCACCAGAGCTACAACAGTATTGGGGATACTTTTCCTCATTATTAGTTTAGGCCTGGCCTTGCTCAACCGGACACCCGGCGGCGCAGGGGTTGAAAGGGAAGGCCTAGAGCTTTCCAGAGAAGCGGATACTGGTAACTGGTTGGAGGATGAGATAAATCCGCCGCTGGATATTAATCTTTTTGATATGCCGGAAAGCGATTTTATTCTGAACGACATTCCGGACGAGGTTTTGGAAACCGGGGCTGCCGAGTAATCCAAACCGGGAGGGTACTGATGTTTCTCCATGAGGTATTTCCGCTTGAATGTATCAAGATTAATCTGGAATCGGAAGATAAAGACGAGGTATTCGAGGAGCTGGTAGATCATTTGTGCCAGACAGGTGTAACCAGCGCCCGGGAAGAACTTTTAACTGCGTTAAAACAACGGGAAGCAAAAATGTCAACCGGTGTCCACAGGGGCATAGCAATTCCCCATGGAAGTACCACTGCGGTAGATATGGTGCGCGGTGTACTGGGTATTTCCCGCAAAGGGATTGATTATGATGCCCTGGATGGAGAGCCGGTTTATTTACTGTTTATGATTATTGCGCCGTATGGGGAAACAGAAACACATCTGCATATTCTAAAGCGTATGGCGGAACTTTTTGAAGATCCTCAATTCTATGCCGATTTACAATCGCAAAAAGACGTACAGGGCGCATACAAGGTAATCTGTAATTACGAGCTGAGCAATATAGATGCTGCTTTAGGTTAAAATGCATAACGACGAGGTCCTTGGCCATCTGCTTGAAATCGAATCCGAGGCTGCCGCATTGGTAGACAATGCTCAGGCAGAAGCGGATAGGCGGGTGCTTGAGGCGGAAAAACAAAACCGTATCGCATACGAGGAACATTACCACAGGAAAATCCGGGAACTGGAAAGCGATTTACGGCAATCCAAAGATCATGCACGGCAGCAGTATCAAAAAGAACTGGATGCATATAAAGAAAAAATAAATTCCGTTGCGGTTAATATGGACCAGTTTTCTGCCTTGATGAACAGGCTTGTGGAGGAAGAGGAGTGACGCCGGACTTTGCCTATGCCAAAGCATGCGGTATTATTGGCAAGTCTTTTATCGGAAAGCGAATCGCTGCACTGGAAAAGATGAGTTCATTGCAGGAGTTGGACCGGCTTGTTTTTCCCGCAGCAGTTAGGGAGCTGCCGGTTAAGGAGCTGTTAGCCAATCTTGAACAAAGGATTCTGCAGCGGACTGTCCGGCATATACGTGTTATACTTAATTCGTATTCCATTCCGCCGCAGGCGCTTGTTCTGCAGCTTCGTTCCTGCGAATATGCCGGCCTCAAAACCTGTTTGCACCATATTGCCGCCGGTAAAAAAACGGCTCCGCCCGCGTTTAATGACATTGGCCGTTTCAGCACTGTGCGTTTTTCCAAATATCCCAATCTTGCCGCAATGCTTGCCGGCACCGAGTTTGCCTTTATTCTTACGCAGTTTCCCAAAGACCCTAAACCCGCCGATCTTACTGCTATCGAAGCAGCGCTGGATCGACAGTACTATACACTGCTGACCGAAAGTATCTGCGGTCTTCCCGCCGCCGATCGTCTCTATGCCCAGCGCATTCTTGCTGAAGAAATTTCCCTGCGTAACTGTGTTTGGGCATTGCGGCTGCGTACCTATTTCAAAAAAGATCAAGATGAGACGGCAAGGTATCTCATGGATCTGAAAATGTTCGGCCAAAACCAGCACGACGAAGCAGTTTCCCTTGCTGCAGAAGCGCGTAAATCCCTGCGGTTTCCGCTGGATTCCCGGCCGGCCTGGAATGGCTGGCGATGGGAAAAATTGCTCAATCCACAAAAAGCGGGGGAGCAGTGGACCGTTGATCCCCGCTATTTTCAAAATGCCGCTTCGCGGTATATTTACCGTTTGTCCCGGCGCTGTTTCCGGTTCATGCCTTTTTCGGTTAGTTCCATTTTTTGCTATATCAAACTCAAACACTATGAGGAAGATCTGCTGATTAGCATTGCGGAAGGTTTGGCACTTGGGATGAGCGGCAAAGACGTATTTGCAATGCTTGAGGTGACGTCATGATTTACCCCCGCAAGATGAAACGTGTGCAAATGACAGTGCTCAAAAGCGATATTGATAATGTGATCGAATACCTTGGCCGCAATGGAGCAATGCACTTTAGCCATGCTGAGGATAATACGGAAAGCGATGGTTCTGCGCGGATAAAAACACTGCTGGACAGATTGCACGCTTGCGCTGAATTTCTGGAAATAGAGCTGCCAACCGAACCGGCGGCGGACAGTACCCTGTGTGGAGAAACGGCTGAGGACCAGACTGAATCCCGGGCTAAAGCTCTGGCGGAAAAGCTGTGCGCTGCGATTGATGTACTTAAGGCAAGGGAACTGGCTGTCCGGCAGGAACGGCAGCATATCGAAGAAGCCTATAATGAAGCGCGCGCATTCGCCAACTTGAATGCGCCTTTTTCGGATTTGGATCATTTGTCATATTTGACCTTGCGGGTTGGGCATCTTGATCCGGCGGAACTCCCTGAACTGAAAGAACGGCTTGTCAATCGCGCGGTAATTGTCCCTTTGGGAGATGATCGGGTTTTGGCGGCAAGTTCCCGGAAAGGCCGTTTTGCCCTGGATACCGAATTAAAAAAATGCGGATTTACCATAATAGCAATTCCCGAAGCGTATCAGGGTGTGCCTTCTGAATTGCTTGAAGGACTCCAGCGGCGGCTTGATGGCGTTGATCGTGATTTTGTAAAAATTAATGGCGAAAAAATACAGATGCGGGATGAGCTTCAGGCAGCCCTGCAAAAATTGGCATCATTGTTGTTTATGGTTCTTGCCGTTGAGCGGCTTAAATCGCAGCTTACCAGCACTTCCAGCATTTACCTGTTTTCCGGCTGGGTTCCCGCCGATATGATTTCGCAGCTTGCCGCAGATACTGCAAGCATGACCGGCGGCAGAACGGCTATCCGTGTTTTTAATCCCAATGAAATTCCCGAAGTGCGTAATGGCAGCGAAAAAGTACCTGTCTCCCTGAAACATGGCGCTTTTGTAAAAGGCTTTGAAGGTATGGTGTTATCCTACGGCGCGCCGCCATACGGGGCCATTGATCCAACGCCGCTGGTCGCTTTTTTTTATACATTGCTTTTTGGGATTATGTTTGGTGATCTGGGCCAGGGTTTTGTACTGTTGCTGCTGGGACTGCTTGCCGGCAAACACGGCCTGAAGCAGCTTGCCCGATTCAGTAAATTTTCCATTCCATTGGTTACCGTGGGTATTGCCTCAATGGTTATGGGTTTTCTTACCGGCGAAATGTTTACCAGTGAACACTTGTTAATCGCCCCTACAAGGGCAATTACCGCCGCTCTTACCGGTCAGCCCATGGACAGGATTTTGACGATTTTGCCTTTGGCGGAAAAGGGCGGCAGTATAACAAAGCTTTTTTATTTTTTTGGTTTTACCATAGGCATAGGGATTATCATTAATTCACTGGGACTGCTTATTAATATTGTCAATTGTTGTATACTGAAAAAGTATAGGGAGGCATTTTTTACCAAGACGGGTTTGGCTGGCCTTTTGTTTTTCTGGTATGCGATATGTATTGGCCTGCGTTGTATTTTTGGGGGGCGTGGTGTCACCTTTGAGTTCTTTGATATTGCCGGTTTGTGTATCCCGCTGCTCTGTATTTTTTTCGGTCCGGTTATCTGGCGCTGTATTACCCGTACGCAGCCCATACTGGAACATGGTCTTATGGCATTCATAATGGAAGGCATTGTTGAAATGATGGAAACCGCATCGAATTATTTTTCGAACACTGCCAGTTTCCTTCGTGTTGGAGCCTTTGCCCTGTCTCATGCTATACTGGCTTTTGTGGTGTTCCGTTTTACCGAGGACCTGGCCAATACCGGCACTGTGGCAGGTTCTGTTTCGGCATTGCTTGTATTGGTTTTTGGAAACTTGGTTATCATTCTGCTGGAAGGACTGATTGTTGCCATTCAGGTGATGCGCCTGCAATATTATGAATTTTTTGGTAAATTTTTCACGAGTACCGGGGTAGCGTTTTCGCCGTTCCGTTTTAACAAGTAAGGAGTTTTTTATGAAACGAAGAGTGCTAATGGTTATTGCAATGTTTCTGATTTTGGGTGTTGCAGCATTTGCCCAGGAAATTGCAGGCGCGGAAAACGCCGATGCATCCGGCAATGGTGCGCCTGCAATGTGGCGGTATCTTGCCGCAGCTATTGCGGTGGGAGCTTCCTGCGTTGGCGGCGGCATTGCGGTTGGGCGTATCGGCGCTGCGGCAATGGGCGCAATGAGCGAAAACCCGGAGCTTTCGGGAAAAGCGCTGCCCTATGTCGGTCTGGCTGAAGGAATCTGTCTTTGGGGATTTCTTGTTGCTCTGTTGATACTGATTCTGTAGGCTCTCTCAATTGGATTATTACATTATCGGTGACCCGGAGCTGGTAACAGCCTTCCGTTTTATCGGCATTGAAGGAACGGCCGTATATGACGCGGAAGAAGCTGCCGCAGTGTTCAGGCGCATCACCGAAGGCTGGGTCGAAGAGGCTGGTATCGCTTTACCTGATTCGCTGCCTAACGGTCAAGGCTGTCGTGTACTGATTGTAACCGAAGAAGCCGCCAACTGGCTGGATGAATACCTGATCAATTGGCAGCTCTCCGGTTGTTATCCGTTAATAGTTGAAATCCCTGGCATTATGGGAAAACTCCCCGACAGGAAAAACCTGGTAGACTCCATTCGCGAAGCCATTGGGGTTCATGTGTAGAAGTCACGAGGGGTACAAAGTACCCCTCGCACTCACTACCTGTCCGTAGGCGCAGGACTTAGCACTGGCGGACCAAGGTATGGGAACGGAGCATGACCGCCATCGGCCTGGAGGTTATAGGCGCCTCTGGTTTCAACCACCGTGGTCCTTCCCGGTATTACCGGATAATGTTCCTTGCTGGGTATAAATGCACCGTAGAAATCCTTGGTTTCTGTATGGTAGGATTCTGTTTGGTGCATCAGTCCCGAAAAGAAATCAATATATGCGTATACATTCACGCCCCATGTAACCCAAACCCACAGATAATGACCGTGAGACTGATAGCTGGCGGGGATAAATGAATTGTCTATAAAATTGCTGTAACCGTTGGCTGAATTACCCAAGGCGCTATTGCCGGGAATACTAAGAGGTGTCATAAGACGGGCTTTTCTAGACAGCGACCGGTCACGCGCTATGGGGAAATCGGGTATGGAAGGTTCTCCACTGGTGGAATCGCCGCCTCTTATATACATACGGGCACGAATTGCAATATCTGGATTGCCGCTATATGATGCAGAGGTATTTTCAGTAAATGTAGGGGGATTACCGGGAAGAACAGTGGCTGCGCCAGATCCGGAAGCTATATTTCTATTACAGTTATTATTGTTGAGATTTGTATTATTAAATGCAAATACCGAACGGTAGGCCGCTTCATAAGCGTACACGACGTCTTCCCAGTTTCCTGCATCAGCTCTTCTGGATTGCGCATGAATGTGAATTTCCATGCCTCCGTCATTGTAGCTGCCAGTGCCAATCGTAAAGGGAGCGGTGTAATTGGGAGCCAGATTTATCCATTCGGGCCAATTGCCCATAGGTACCCAATAGTTCATTTCATCGTTTGCATATGTTCCGGAAACTAATGGTGCGGAGATATTACCGCTTTGAGGGCGTCTTTTGGTTCTTTCAAAAGAATCTATCCCCCCTTGATTTTGCTGTTGAGTTCCCAGATGCGGAAGAAGAAAAGGTATGTTTGGATGCCTGAGAGTATCCCAATTCCAATAATTGTAATTAGCAGACATAGTAAGGTTAATATTACGCATAATTAAGCGTCCTACACTATCGGTAGTTTGCCGCGTCCTGTATCGCATAACACTGCCCGGAGTCCGGCAATCTATCTTGACTTCTGATCTTAATGGTTGGTGTGCCTGGCGTTGACCGCCAACAGGAATAATTTGCTCAATCTGCCCTTTGTTAATTCTGATAACTGGTTCCTCAATGCCGGAAACGGGAAGTCTATGTACATTGTTGTTATGGGCGGCATTTTCAGGATCGCCTGAAGTCATCGTTGAATCATAACCGGAAATGCTTCCGCCATTGGGAGTTTCCAGGAAGTCCTTGACAAAACCATTGGGTACAGCCCATTGGTAAGTCGCCCCCTTTATCATCAGATCATCAAAGTTGGCAAGTGAAACCTTCAGCAGCCTTGGTCTTAATTGTCCATCTACCGTAATGTTTTCAATTTCAACTTCCTTGTCCAGAGCGTAAAAACTCAATGCTTCTGCGGTTCTGAGGCTGTCCCTTAAAGTTTGGTATGTAAGTGCAGGTGTTATACCCGATATATGACCCATACCATTGTCACTTGTATCAATACTATAGTTAAGCACATATTTTATGGTAGTGTCAGATACAAGGGTATTGCCCGTTCCCACACTGGCTCCGTTTGTCCCCCGCTGGTAAAGCTGATTTCCAATACCCCGCCATTGTACATCGGTAAAACCAGTAATATCTGAGCGGCCAATGAAAAGCTCCGCCCAGCGTTCTTCTGTTAAGACAACCGGGATACGGTAGCCTGTGGCAATTTGTTTAATTAATAATTTTTCCCGCGTATCGCCCCGGTAAATATCACGGTTAAATGTTATGCGTATTTCATCATCGTTAACCGCTATCACTGTTCTTTCAGGGGTTCCCGACATAATTTCGATGGATTTTGGAAGTCTGTAGCCATATGCGTCTGCCGGCACATTGGCAATATTTATCCATTGATTTACAAGTATGTTACTTGTGTTGGGGCCGTCATAAAATTGCAAGTTGCCCATGACAAGACTGGCAACATCAAGACGATCGGTGCTGTGGCCGTTGACTGTAAAGCTGAAAGTGTATGTTTTATTATCCGGGGAAATGCTCTTAAGCGCAGCTGTGGGAATGGGACTGCCGGAACTCATATTGCGCATGGTAAGAGATGCAGTTGAACCGGAAATAGTCTGTTCGGGCAGATATACCGGTATGCGGAATATAAGGTCTATATCAATAGTATCACCATCTCCATAGATGCCGTCCGGCGTGCTTGAACCAAGCCTTGTGAGCAGCGGCCCCTTGTCAACGATTACCGATTCTACGACATTTGCAACTTCCGGATTTTCGGATACATTTGGTTTTGTCGCATTATCCCGCTGCCGGGCCGCAATATGGTATGTTCCATTAATGGTCAGGGGAATATTGTTGATGTAATAATGGTTTGTTGTATTACCCTGGATGGGGTATATTGACTGTTGTACCGTAACCCATATTGCGTTTTCCGGATTAGAAGGATCATAATCAAGGCAATATTCTACAGTTACATTCCTGCTTTCAAGTCCGGTAATATTGAAACTTGTATTCTCATAATAACTTCTGTTGGCTGTTATACCTGTAATCGATGGAATCTGCGGAGCAACAGTGTCAATGGTAAGATTAGTGTTCAATCTTCCTTCGTTCGGGAGGGAATTATTGGCAGCGTCAAGATCAAAAGTGTTCCATGCTATATCCGTAATATTAAACTCGTCTATAGTAATAGAATCTATGCTTAAATATTCTCCGTATTCACTGGTGTCATGCCCTTCTTCCACATCATACCGGAAGGTAATGCTTGCGGCTCCCGCAACATTGTCAAATATGGCCTTTGCGCCTTTTTCTGTAAGGTTTCCGCCTTTTAGGTTAAGATAAAAATTTTCCGCATTTGCGGCGGAAGGAATGACAACAGTCTTGTTGAAATTAACCATGATGTAAATGCGGCTGCCATCGCCGTGGGGTATGAGGCTCCCGGCGGTGGTAACAATTGTTTCTATCACTGGCGGGACTTTATCAATAACCAGATTTTTTCCGCCCGCAAGAGAAAGCAAACTGCTTGGGTTAAATACAGCGTTTACGGGAATAATGACCGCTGTGCCGCCGTCAACGCTTACCAGACTTGTTTGCGGATATTCATCAGAAAAGACAATTCTATCTACATTGAGTCTGCCATTTGACGAGTCTCCGCCATAACCGCTTACTGCGGTAGGCAAGAATTCGGGATCCGGTATGCCGTTTATAAAGTACCTGAATATGATTCTGGTGTCGCCATTTTCAGCAAAATAAAAGGCGCGTCCGCCATTATTCAATTCCAGATAAGGGACTTTTAATGGATTGGGAGGATAGTAAGGATGCGCCCCTCTGTTTTCAAAGAATTGTACGTGTTTGTTGAACTCAAGGAAAATATCAATGTAGTTCTGTATGCCAAACACATTTGGGTTCGTATCCTTGTTTTCTCCGTATTCTCCATCGCCGGTAATACTGGAAATACGGATCATGGTTGGATTGTCAGTTTCCAAAAACAGGGTTATGTCTTTGCTTCCGCGGTTATTGTTATGATCGGTAATGCTGGCGCTTAGAAAAACAATAGGGTCTGTATTTCCGTCTGTAAACACATACTCACCAGTTTCCCATTTTCCGTTTACATCGAAATAGCTGCCCGGTAAAGTTTCCATGTCAATGTTGATTTGTTCACCGTTCCATGTGATCGAAAAATCATTGAAATAACTTTTTAAGACCGCAGGGGCAAGGCCGCTCCATTTTTCACGGGAATTATCATTCCAGCTTCCCTTTATCTTCATTTTGTCATTTCTGTTTATCGTGGAAATCATTTCGAAATCATCTTCGGATATGCTCGAGTATATTTTTTCCTCATAATTTCCGGTACTGCTGTTGTGCTTATAAACCACAATTTCATCTATCGTGAGTACAGGATCGGAACTGTCTCCCTGTGGGGTAAACCTTTCAACCGAGGCTAATGATTTACCTCCCACCTCATTACTTTGTACGCGGATAAGGAAGGTTTGCGATCCGGACGGATTCTTTCCCGGAGCAATGTCAAGATCGGTAAAAATATTAAGCTGTTTCTCAAAATAGTAATCTTCCTGATCGTTGCCGTTATTATTACCATCAGTACTCGCAACCCAGTCAATGGCTGCTACTTCCCATATACGGTTGCCGTTTGGATCCTGCCAATAACCATTTGTGAGCGGTTCTTCCAAAACCTTGCGCCAGTTTCCATAATTCCGGTCACTGTATTCCAGTATACTTTCCATCGCTCTGTTTTGGTTTTGTGGATTAATCCATACTATAGTGACTCGCTCTACGCTGGCAGCGTTGACGCCGATAGTGTCGCTGTCCTCTATTTGGGCTATGCCCTTTATCAGGAAATTTCCCCGGTCATCATCACCCAAAAGAGCATCGGTCATGGAAGGAGATAATAGTTCCCGGTTCTTGATGGTGGGAGTTGCATTGGACTCAATGGAAAAATAGGCGGTGTATACGCCTTGTTTCCCATGAGGAATGTCTTTTACGGTCACTATGATTTTGAAAAATCCGGTACCAAATTCGGATTTTGCCTCAAAGTCCCAGTGTTTCTCTCTTCCATTGTCCGGAAATCCCACCTCTCCTTCCCATGGATTATTTCTTGAACCTTTGGATCCGGGCACACCATCATTTACTGGCTCAAGGCTGTTTTCAGGCAGCTTGTAGAGTTTCCATGACAGTGAATCAAGTCCGGTATTGTCATACGCGATACTTCTGTCATTAGTTGTGCCGCTCCAGATAAAAGCCAGATTTGGCGCATTAAGGGGAGTTTCTCTATTGGGATCTTCCTTGTAACCAAAAGCTATATGTACCCAAGGTTCATCTGTCTTGGGCCAGTATGCAAACCACCCTTTGCTATGTACATTGTCTTCATTCCCGTTGCCATCCTTTAACCAGACAACTATCTGCATGGGAACATACGTGTTTTCAGGATGCGTTGCTCCTGTTGGCTGTCCGGTAACAAGATCACGCGGTACAAGTTCGGAGACAGGTATGGCATTGCCGACTTTGGTATAACCTGCAGGAGGATTTGCCCTGTCGGTAAACATACCATAACGAGGTAAAACTCCTGCGCCATTCCATTCATACCGGTAATACAGAACCTTGCCGGCATTGGTATACAAATTATGTCTATTGGTAATTTCAATCATCAGGCTGTAATTGCCGATTATTGGCTTATCAATATTCCATCCAAATTCCAGTGTATTGTTTATCCAGTTGGAAATATAGGTAGCAGTGGCTCCCCAATTATGTATGGGCTCATAGACATAGGTATCGAATTCTTCGGGCGGTTCAGGCGTGAAAAAGCCTGTGCCAAAACGTAATACGTTCAGGTTTGTTATTTTAAGTTCGGGATTTTCGTTATCGTGGACCGCCTTTAATTTTTGCACGGAATTTGCGTCCGAATTTCCGGTGGCGTTCCATGCCCTGATCGTAAAAAAGTAGTCCCCTTTTGGAAGTCCGTTAAGCGCTATCGGCAGGCTCCATGTAACATTATGGCCTGAAACTACCCATGAAGGCGCTGGTAACCCAGAGTCCTTATAATCATTTTCCGTATAACGCTGCCAGGCAACATCACTGTCTTTTTTCCACTGCCAGAAACGGTCATAACGCCATTCCCGTCCCAGCGGTACCAATGTACTTGTTATACTGTCAAAATACGTCATCTGTATTTCCAGGCGCGTTGCGGCAGTATCACCCGTGCTGAAACCTTCTAACGTAAAAAAACTGCCTACCTGTACATCTTTTTGGCCGCTTACCGGAGTAGGGCCTGTAATTGAAAGAATCGGTCCCGTTATGCTGATTTTTGAACCAAGTCCGATTGGTGTTTCACAGGTTAACAGTAATGGAGTAAGAAAAACCAATGCGGATACAGCAAAAAGTTTAATATACAGTTTTCCGGTTTTCATGCTTTGTCTCCTTGTTTATTGCCGATGGCAGAATTATTAATGGAAATCCTGCCGGTAACGGTAGATAACCGCGCCATAGGTTGCCAGAACAGCGCCATAGTTTGCATCGCCCCTTTGAAGCCGGTGATACTGAATATTACCACCGGGTTCTGTGTCACTAGATTCAAAATTTACACCCCTGTTTCTGCCTTTCATGTACCAGTCCGAAACAATATCCCAGGTTACCCAAATATGATTATCAACACGGGGCGGTAAAGGTACACCAGGAGTATTAGTACCATATCGCAGGACATTATTACTCACATTAGTAGCATCAGGCCAAATGCCCGCGGGATCACTGCTTGGCAGCGCGCCTGTGCGATAAGCCTGTTTGCTGAAGTAGGTGTGTTCCAGTTTGTTGTAAGGAGATGGTGGAGTGGCTACATATTCCTGTAACGGAAAACCCGGAGTACTGGGGGTAACAGGCGTATCAAAACCCTGAATCAAAAGCCAGTATGCTCCGTTTGCGGGTTCGCGGTGAAGCACTGTGGTTTTAAATACGCCTTCGTAAGACGGGAATGACACATCAAGGTCGGGTCCCGCAATTGTTCCGGTGGTTACTGCATTTTTCCTTGCTGCCGCAGTGACATAATCACGCCGGCCGGTGAAAAGCGCCGCATTGGTATTGGTGCCGGCATTACGGTCGTTTTCTGTGCCATTATCATTATTTACCCGGTACGCATCACCGACATAGAAGAAACGCCCTCTGGCTGTTTCAGGAGCTGTAAGAGTAATGACCTCGAACACCGGAGTTCCGGCCGTTAATGATGCAGTTCCATTTGAGCTTATCGTGATGTACACACGGCCGTTAGTCGTTAAAGTAGTGTCATTGACAAGCCCATTACCTTTAGTGGTTAAATCTGTCCATAAGATAGCGCCATTTTGTGCAGTGACCGGAATTATTGCGTTGTTTGTTTCATCGTTCATAGGTATCAACAGGTTTCTCAAATAATTATCTGCTAAAGCTCGGGCATCGCCGATAGTATTGTTGGTATAACCGGAACCAAAGGGAAAATTATCATGATTAAAGAAACCAGTTGCTGTATTGACAGTCGTGGTAAACGCGTTGCTGGTATTGGCTGTGCTTCCATCCGGCGCCAATGTATACTTTGTTCTAATCGTATCATAGTGAATGGTAGCGCCCGGTGTTTCGCAATCAATACGCACCTTGGTATCAATATAGGGTATTGTACTCCAGTCGCCCCTGTACGAAGCGGGCAGCCCATGGTAATTATCACCATGAGAATAACGGTCAACCCGAATGACCGGATCGGCAGTGCCAGGTGACCAGAAGCGATAATGCAGGCCCGTTCTGGTGCTTTCCACAATAGGTTGCGAGGGGTTCCCCGCCCGATCCCTGAAAGCGCCATCACTTATGGTAACTTCCCATATACGTCCCTTTTGCAGGGGTTCGGGCAGGGTAATAGTTACTTCTCTGCGATCAGCCGGGTTTATCTGCACTGATCCTGAGGCAGCGGAAATGGTCTGCCATTTCCATTCTGCGGCGTTAAAGACATCCCGCAAATACTCCATATTGTCGTACAGGTCCCTGTCAAAAGCCAGCACCCATTTTGGCCTCGTATCAGGACGCGCTGTACCAACGCCACCACTATTTTGTCTGAGGCCGTGGGTAGTATTTATATAGGAATTGTACCTTGTGCGTAACCCAAAGGCAGTGGTCAGATTTGAGTCAAACCTTTCCGGAATTCCATTGGCGTCTATCCATTTTAATATTCGCTGATACTCAATTTTGTTATCGCCAAATAGCGGTGAATGATACAGCGCGTCCATTTCTTCGACCGTCAGGATGGGAGGAATTGCCCAATCTCCCCACGGCTTTATGGTAATGGTTCCGCCCGATTGCGCCCATACATCTTTGTCAAATGTAAGGGTAATCCTGGCATTTCTAATCAGGCCGTCACTCGAAATGGTTACGTTTTGCATAACGCCGCCATTGGAATACTGGCCTGTGCCAAGAGCAGTGCCGGTAGATGTACCTGGGTTATATTGCTCAATCCTTGGTCCTATTGAATCTATAATCAATCCGGGACGATTAAGGTTGGGTGCGGTGGTTGGCAGCGGCCGCCGAACATTGTCTTCTTCGCTGATGGTACTGGTATATTCTTTAAGATCATTTCCATACTCGGCGTCTTTCACACCGGTAAGAACGATCCTTGTTGCCTTAATGTCTTTCATCCGCATATTTTCCGGAATCTCTTGCGAAAAAACCAGAGCGGTATCGGCGACAGGTTCGCTTGCCACTGTCAGAGGAATAGTCATCGAATCGGCATATCCTCCAACGGTTCCCTCAAGAGTGAGTGTTGCGCCGGTATTTTCCGCGATAACTTTCCGTGAAAAAACCAGCCTGAAACTGAGGGTTCTTCCGGCAGTATATTCGCCGTCCGGATCGGTACAGGTTATGTCAACCAATTCCGGTGCGCGGGAATTAATAATGACGCTTCTCTCTGCCGCATTGTTTGAACGGTTACCTGCCCTGTCAATCTGCCAGCCGGTAATTATATACTCCGAAGGAATATATAAAATACTGTTTTTATGCGCTGCATTTTTATCCTCAATAGACCGATGGCTGCCTGTGTTTATCACTTGCCCATTGTTTCCCGCTTCAAGAGAATAATACATGATGGTGGTGTTTGCCTCGCCGTTTCTGTCCATCGTCATGTAAATTTCAGAATTGACAGCGACCGTATCACCTGCAAGTATGTTTTCCCCATTAAAGGTTAGACTCCTATAGAGAGTAAATACCGGGGGAGCAGGAGGCCGCGTTATTATATACGCTGTTTTGTTGATATTGGCGCCGTTAAGATCATCAGGCGTAAGCAGATCCATGGTGCTTGTACGAATATCAATTCCATTCCCTGCCATATCGGTGATGGAATCGGATGCGCCAAACACAAACCAGGGACTTGTCCAGCTCAATTGCGTTTCCGGAACATCATCATCATCAATCATCCAGGTAAAGAACAGCGTGCTGCTGGTTTCACCGCCTGCCTCGTTATGGTCAACCTTTGAAAAAGAAGCATTCACTATTTGCAGTCCGGTACTTGTGTTGTAGCCAATTCTGGCCATTGGGGTGCCGGAAATACGCACCTGTTCCGAAGTGTACAATTCCAGCGTTACGGTTTTTCCAATGTTATAATAAAATTCACCCGCGCCGTTGTTGGGGAGGCTAAAGCCGGCTTTTGTAATTTTGGGACGAATGCCGTCCACCATTATTGCAACCCTGTCTTGTAAGCCGCTGCCCGGCCCGCCAAATTCTATTATTGCGTCTCCGCCGTCTGCTTCAGTGGTTACTATTGTTGAACCATTGAGTTCTATGGGGCGATAGGAAGTGTAGAGTTTTGGAGAATCGTCTCCTTCTCTTACTCTATAGGTAAATACAATCGTATTTCCCGCGGGACTATCCACATAATCCGCGTATGCATCCGCTGCAGGTTCGCCGGTGCCAGGATCGTTGAAGTACAGTTTCAATCGAGGTCCTGTTCCGCCTTGTTTGTCTACTCTTACCGGCAGCGAGAATACCACTTCAAAAAGCAGTTCTCTGTTAATGCCATAGTTGCCCGGCGCGTTGGAAGAAGTTACATAAACCACTGCCGGACGATTTGACATAATGACGTTTCGTTCCACTATTTGAGAGTTGCCGGTTAAATCAGCCGCTTCAAATCGGTAGGTAAGGCGCGCTCCTTCTCTAATATCGTTTTCGGCAAAAGCCTGTGATGTAATAGTCCTTTTATATTCGCCGTTTTCGAAAACGACATCGCTAGAGAACCCTCGCGCTTCATTCGTGTTACCGGTCGTTTTATCACTGATTTTTATGCTGCTTTCATCCAGATCGATAACGCTGCTTACCCTCATGATCAGGTTTAAATCCTGATTGGTATCATGAACCATCATGTCACGATAGGGGAAAATCACTTCAATGACCGGCCTGCCGCTGTTTGCGGTAAGCCTGAATGTTTTGAATATATCTCTGTCGCCTTTATAGGCATGGATGATAAAAAGTTTATTGGCGTTTTCGGTCCTGCCATTGTAGATAAAATCATCGGCTATGTGGAATTCCTGGCTGAAATCATTGCGCATATAGTCGACATTGTTAAGCGTAACCAAAATGTTGTCGCCTCTTTGCGGCCGCCAAACCTTTATTTCGTTGCTCTGTATTATGGGGAAATTGCCGATCGGCTCATCTTTTGCAGATACAAGAGCGTTTTTTGCATCATCAAACTCAAGGCCGGAAGCGGCAGGAATCCAGGCAATCTGTATTGCTTCGATTCCGCTTGGATTAAGGTCAATAGTAAAGCCCGATATTGAGAATTTTTTGCCTTCGGTTAATACCGGGAAAATATTTTCCGTAATGGGATTTTCTATCATGATAATGGGATCATTGGGATCCTGAACCTGAATTCTCAGCGGAGGATGTACGGTCCACAACGGGGGATTACATATATCAAGGTTATCGCCGCTTTTTGAATCCTGCACCATTGCAATAAGGCGATATTCACCCGGAATACCACTGGTTCTTAAATGAACCATCTGGCTTCGTTCGTCCGGGCTGCCTGAAGGAACAAACAGAGGGTCAAGAGCCAAAGTATTAATAATTTCTTCCCGTTTAAGGTGATCATTTCCAAGCAGTTCTATATAAGCGGCTTCAGACAAACTGCCGCGTAATGTATCCATAGTTTCTTTCGGGATTATTGCCGCGTAAATTTCTGATATTTTGTCATCATCGTAAAATTCAATGGCAAGATCATTATCCGGCAGCAGCGAAATAAAACCGCTCGAAATATTCGCATTTACATTTATGTGGGGATAATCCGATTCCGGATACCAGCATATGCCGTGGACTAACTGTTCGCGGGGAAATTCCCCGTAACTGGTGCCGCCCTTGCCTTCATTGGCAGTTGGGTCTCAGGAAGTGGTATTCCATGCCATGGCAACAAAATAGATATAATGCGCTCCCCATTCGTATCTTGCATCCCATTCTATCATCTGGTCATGCGTTATTCTCCATTCCGGGTTATACATCGGCTGGTTTGGAAGCGGTACCAGCGGTTCGGGGTTCAGCTTAACGTGATCTTCGCTGTATACATCAAGCCGTGAAGCCGCAACATTGTCAAAACTGGAACCAATTTCGAGCTTAATGTTAAACGCTTCGTTCTGGAAATAGTCAATGTCATTAAACTGTATCCCTGTGTTTCCGCTGTCAGAGCGGAAGTTAAGCTCTTGTTCAAAAAAATCGAGGTTTTTCAGTTCTTTTTCAAATATTGAATGACGTATAACCACGGCTTTACTTATCCAGGGCGCAACTATGTCGACCCTGACGGTTACTTCATCCGCGCCTTCGTTTTTGAAAAAGTCTACCGCTATTACCCTGATACGGTACTCGGTTACGCCTTCTCCGGGAAGGTGTAATGCAGCTTTCCATACGCCGTCATCTTCAATGGTATATGAAAAATCATTGATACCCGGAGTAAACTCTTCTCCTGTTGCGACATTTATCAGTCTTACGGTCAAATGACTTATTCCAAAATCATCGTAAGTGACACCTGCCAGTCGTATAGGCTCGCCCTGGGTTACGCCGCGCACAAAATCGTTGTCCCGCGGACTGAGAATGGAAATTACCGGGGGGGTTGTGTCTACGGGCTTGCCCATACCCATAGGCACATTACATGCAGTAAAGATAAATCCGGCTAATGCAGGCAATACCGCCAGGCAGATTGCATTCAATTTCGCGAATGATGATTTTTTTCTTGCATCAAACATAAATACCTCCAACCTCATGGTTAGAAAATGTAGGCTCTTAATCCCACGGTTATATGCGGAATAACGGTTTCAATTTTATAGTTATCCGCATTTACGTCAGTTGGTACAAACCAAAGCTGGCCTTCGGTAAACAAACTGAATGTTCTCAGGAATGTCCTTTTTGGAATGGTTACCTTGGGGAATTCTACCTGGGCCAAAAGCGCGCTCATCCAGGTTGATTTACCGCTTTGTGTGTAACCATTATTGCCAATATCAAAAAAGGAGAAGTTTGCGCCTAACGCAAGGGATGCCGACAGCCATTCCCAGTCGGGGCCGGCAAATGAACCAAACGGCAGGGTATAAATGCTTGCAAGCAGTTTCAATCCCAGCACATGACCGCCGTAACGTACCGCGCCTGTTCCGCCCATGGATTCCCATATATTCTGCGTCAAAAATCCGTATTGGGCCTGTATCTTTACGTTGTCGTCAAAGAAACTTAGACCAAGACCAAAGTCTGTGTAAGTCGCCCCTCCTCCAAAAGGCATTACCGGCGCATCGTTGGATATCTGTTTTATAAACGGCGGAATAATTCCTTCAATATACAATCCCTGAATAAAGCCGGGTACTCCATAAGCCGCTTTGTCACCCTTGCGTAAATGGTACTCCAGGCTGACAAGTTCAATGTCATCGGACGCAAACGCGGAATAGGGTACTTTCTTGTTGTATCGGCCGCTTACTTCCGGAGTTATAAGCCGGATTACAGGCGGGGTTTTGTCTACCTGAACCAGCATCCGTGTTGTGGCGATCTCGCCGTTTTTCATTGTTGCTTTAACAAGGATATAGTGCATTCCTTCGGCCATATCGCCGGTTTCCAGCCGGTAACGGTAATCCATTGTTTCCTTGTCTCTGCCTCTGCCGGCTTTAACAAAAGTTTTTCCGTTGTCAAAACTGATTTCCGCATAGCTTGCCGTTTTCGCCCGAATAAGGGCGCGTTGCTTTTTGTCGGCTTTTTTGTCGGCAAGAATTTGCTGCTCTTCTGCAGTCAGGTTATACCCCATCCGTCCGTAAAGATAAGGTCTGTCAAAAACAAAATCGCCGACATTCATGCTGTCGATGGTAATCCATGGACCTTCGGCGTTGTAAAAGATGGTTTGTGTATTCGACTCAATTTCGTCAGATCCGCCAAAATGACTGTACACACTTATTGTATTTTTGCCCGAATTCAAATGACTGGCATTCAATGAGATGCGGAAAAATCCAGAGTCATCAACCTTTCTCATCAGTTGATCAGCGCCGTTTATCTTTATTATTACGGTTGCGGCTTTGTCTGCGCCGCCGGCGTAACCATACAAGTTAAAGATGCCCTGTATAGTTTCATTTTCCAATGGATACAGAATTTCCACAAAGTTTTTTGTTTTTTCACGTATAAGCGCAACATTCCGTGAGATACGCGTGCTGTTTCCCGCTATATCGGTGGCGATAACTTCAATGTTGTACAGACCGTCTTCCTGGTTGTTAAAATCAAATTCTTCCATGATGATTGAGTTAGGTTCCAGCTTGCGGGTTCTGATATCTTCCAGGATTTCTTTGCCTTCCAGACTGCGTAGTTCGATAGTAATTTCTTTCAAATTGGGATCAATTGCCCGGCCCCTTATGGAAATGGTTCCGGTAGAAATAAAATCATCGTCCGGGCTGTCCAGTGCCAATTCCGGCGGCGTATTATCCACCCGTATCAGCCTGGAATAGGTGGCGGGAATCCCGTATGAATCCCATACGCGCAAGAAGACCATATGAGGTCCGTCCTGCAGGATCTTTGTATTGAAATGGTAAGACCACTCTGTGGTGCCGACTACCGGATTAAAGGTAATGCCGTTATCAAGTGAAATGTACACTTTTTCAATGCCGTTTTCATCAAAGGCCGTGCCTTTTATCTCTACAACATCCTTCATTGCAATATCGGAATCGGGATATAGTATCTCCGCTACCGGCTCTGACAGCGAAACCCTGAAATTGCGCGTAACCGGATCGCTCTTTATGCCGTAAATGTCTTCTGCGGTTATCGTTACCGTATGTTTGTTGTCGGTCAGGCTTGCAATGGATACAGGAATGGAAAATCCGTTTTCAGTGACAAATGCATACTCTTCTCCATCGTCTATTTTCCAGTGCACTTGCTTTATCGCGTCATCGTCAATGGCAATCCCCATTATCGTAAAATCGGTGGTGATAACTTCGTTTTCAGCAGGCAGAATGATACGCACCACCGGTTTATCTGACTCTGCGTCAATGATGAATGGCCAAAAATCAAATACGCTGGTATTCCCCGCCATATCTTCAAAAGTAAAATACATGGTTTCATCCAGCGGCATCTCTATCGAATCCATCGGTATTTCAAGGAACATGGGCGGATAATCTTTGTCCCATTGGGTGACATTGAACACTTCTGTGTTTATATCTGCCTTTCCTTCGGGGCTGAACGCCGGTCTGTGATATGTTACCGATTTCAGCTGCCCCGCTTCTTTTATGGCAAACCCCATGCGTATGGTTCCGTTTACCTTTACATCTGCAATAGGCATGATAAGTGATGCTTCGGGAGCTTGTGTATCTTTTACTACGGTAAAATTAACCACTGAAACGTGGTTGGATTCGTTTACCGCCCTAATCAAAATGGTAATACCGCCATCTTCGGCGGAAGTAATATCAAGCGTTCGCGTAATATCGGCATTGACTGGCGTTCCAAGCGCCGCAATTTCTTCCGGAGAAAGCAGGTCTTTCCAGGTTGTGCCCATGTCAGCGGAATAGGTTACGCCTCTGATATTGTTTGATGCGGATATGTTAAATGTAACCGGAACACTTGTTTGTACCCACTGCCCTCTCGGCGCATCCCGCAGGGTTATCGAGGGGCCCCGTGATCCAGGAAGACGTTCCGGCGCGATAATACCCTTTACCCGTACTTTTGGGCCCATCACACCTGCCGCATCCTTGGCCCAAACATCCAGATTATGAATCCCTTCGGGAATATTGGAGATGATAAACTGGAAAAAACCTGAACAAGGTATTTCCACCGCAGGATCGGCGCCCAATGCATAGAAAACCGAAGCTACGCCGTTATTATCGGTGACGGAGCCTGTTACAATAAGGTTTCCGTCATTACCCACCTCAACTCCGGCGGCGGGTTCATGCAGGGTTACTATAGGCAGACCAGCTTTTTGATCGACCTTGTATTTTTGTTTTCTTACCGTTGGTTTGCCTGAAACGTCTATTGCTTCTATGCGAATTTCAATACTGGAAGATCTTGAGCCTCGCAGATCAATGTCCGCAGACCACCAGGGATTCCCTATTACCATGTCAAATTCGCCGCTTGCCTTGCCGGCCTTCCATGAAACCGATTTTATCCCGACTGGATGAGACGCATATCCCGCGATGGTGAAAACGCCGTTTACCGCCTCTGTGGGCTGCGGATAGACAATTTGTACATCAGGGCCGTCATTGTTAATAAATAACAGGTGAGCCATAGTTCCCAAACTGTGCTGACCGTCCTCTGCCTGGAGCCAGATTACCGCAGGACCGTCTTTCCCATCGTTCAGCTTTTTGGTGTTGATGGTAATGTCCCAGTGGTAAAGACCTGTTTTTTTATCAAGTTTTATTTTTGCCGGAGTGTAGCTGTTTCCTTCGTCAATGGAATAACTGAGTGTGTCTATCCCGTTGCCGTCGGCAACCGTTCCCTTAAGGCGTATTTTGTCTGATACTAACGCGCCGACCTTATGGCTGGTTACGGCGATTTCAGGTTTTTGACGATCCAGATGCCAGGAAACCTGATGTAATTTATGGGCTTTTACCGGAACCTTGGTTCCATTTGGGTATAGACTTGCAACACCGGAAAGGCCGTTTATATCAACCGCCCATGCAGTAACCGTATACAACCCGTCTGTCCATATCGCGTTATTTGTCGTATCCAGAAAATACGACCAGGATTCGGCGCCTTCTGCGCGGGTACGGAGAATTTCTTCACCCATACTGTTTTTATTCCTTCTGGTAATGACCAGTTCAACAAAGTCAATACCGTCGTCATCAATGGCAAGCCCTACGATATTCAAGTTTCCCTGTACCAGCATATCCGGCGTGGGGTTAATAATGGTTACCCGCGGCAGATCTGATTCAGGGTCTATAAAAATATTTTCCGGCCCCGCAATGGTGGTATTACCCGCTTTATCCTTTGCTTCAAGGAAATAATTATATTTACCGGGAGTTCTATCAGAGGTTTCTATAAAATCGGTAAATCCGCTTGGGTCCTCGGCCGTTCTGGACACATTGTCCTTTCTACCGGCAGCCCATAATGCCGTACAACAGTACGCCACCAAAATGCATGAAAAAATAACCTTTTTACTCATTGTAATTTCCTTTGTATAAAGTATAACGTGTATTGTAACTTTTTGCAATTTTTTTCGTTATTTTGGGGTAAAATATGCTTAACTCATACCCCACCCGGAGGGGGATTTTAGACCGATTCCGGGCAAATTCCGGGTAAATTCCCAGGTATCTAGGGCTGGAAAAGGCTGGATAGCTGGACAAATACGCGGAAAAACCATATACTTAATCATTATGACCATGACCATTGAAGTTATTAATAATGGGGCATTAAACCTCCTTTCAGGCATGGAACGCCTTAATCTTATACGAGTAAATATCCCAACCATCAGTACCATCGAATCTGGTGAGAAATTATCCAAACAGTTTGCAGGAGCATTGAAGCTTTCTGATGCCAAGTACGAATCGTATCAGAATGCTCTACAAGAAAGTCGGAACGAATGGAACAGAACTATTTATTAGACTCCAATGTCATTATTGGTTATCTTGCAGGGAAAATTCCTGGCTCCGGCATGGAAACTATATCTGCTATCGTTGATAATGCAATTCATATTTCGGTTATTTCACAAATAGAAGTATTACGGTTCAATGACACACCGGAGAACGAAGCAATTCTTGTCAATTTTATCAATCTGGCAACAATTCACCCTTTAACTGCCGATATTGTCCAGCGTACCATTACATTATGCAAACAGAACAAAATTAAAATACCAGACGCTATCATTGCTGCAACTGCACTAACAGAAAATTGTACCTTAGTTACCCGAAACATTGATGACTTCAGTAAAATTCCAGGTATTATACTATTGAATCCCTGGGAAAATTTCTGAACTGTTATGGTATGCCTACTTGACGTTTTTTCGGAGTTATGGTAGTATATTCACCATGCAAAGCATAACTGGCCAACGGCAAGAAATGTACGTAAATGCGAACGATTTTTCCCAAAAACGCCCCACTTGGCACGGAACTTGCTACACACACACACACACACACACACACACACACACATGAATTCGCCAGCTTAAATTTCCCAAAAAAAATTTGTCTGGATAATGCGGGGATTTATTCCCATTTTTTTACACAAAGACACAGAGGCGCCAAGACACGAAGGGGAGAAAGGGATGGAGCGGTATGCTTAGGGATATCGCCGTACCCCTCTTTTTCTTCCCCTTTGTGTCTCTGTGCCCACGTGCCTTTGTGCGCAAATAACGAAAAAAACAAAGCGGTATCGGCAAGTAGAACTAAGCAGGAGCGGGTGAGCGATTCTGTGAGAGATGAGAAAATTACCCGTATGGGTGGTTAATATTTTTGTATACATTGAGTTATAAAGGAACTAATGTAATGCACCGTTGGCGCAGTAGGTATATATTGTACCGCCTTACGGCGGAATTGAAAGGAGAAATGAAAAGAAAAATGGATTTATTGATTTTTGGGCTGGATTAGTAATGGTTTTGTTGGTAGGGTGTGCGACTGCATCTTCGATTTTGGATTATAAGGAAATATCTATTGATGAATTAGCAAAAAATCGTAGTGTTTATCGTGAAAAGCCCCCTAAATATGGCTTTATTATTGAAGGACAAATAACAAATGATTCTTCCTATGGTTATTTAAGAATAGATAATAAAATTGATGTGAGTATGCACGAAAATCATAGTTGTGGAAAATACCATAAATGTTCTTATAACGGTGAAGAATACAGCTTAAATGATATTAGAAAACGTGCTAGTGACAAGAGAACAATCACAATTTATGTTAGTTATTACAAAGGCTTAGATATGTATGGAGGGTCATGGCATTTATATGCAGATAAAATTGAAGGACTTATGACAATGGAAGAAGCAGCCGCATATGAAGCCGAAAAAGAAGCTGAAGCAGAAGCAAAACGATTGGCAGCAGCAGAAGCAGATAGATACGATCCTTCTAAGTTTACAATTGTCCCTTCTGGCTACAAACCTACTAGTTATACATCAATTGATTTGTTCACAGCAGTTGCAAATGCGGAAAAAATGCCCCGCATAACTGATAATACACATTTACCTACAGCAATATCAATGGCAGAACAGACTGGAATGGCACGGGTATATGGAATTTATTTCTATGTTTCAGAAGTAGTTTTTGTAAGTCAAAATGGGACAGATATTATATTCAAAACCGCTGATAATGCCATTTCACAAAATATGAAAGTGGACGAACGTTCTGGCTTAACAGCAGGTCAAAAAGTGCGTTTGTATTATGTAATCTCAAAACATCCTTTACTGGAATGGCATGTAAGAGCTATTGAACGCTTATAGGTATTATGTTATAAATATTATAGAAAACGCAAACGGTGCCTCCTATGATATAGTCAAGAGTTCCCCTTGACTGCCCCTGCTCCTTCTATGCACACATCGCTTGTTTGGCTAATGCCGCTGTGTTGTCCCGCACTCCCGTCCAGGGACGTGGTTCGTATT